>CAMYNZ010000115.1 GCA_947259865.1 uncultured Desulfobacterales bacterium
AAAGTCTAGATACACAGCCAGACCGGTTTCACCGACCCCCTTGCCGTCATCACACTGTTCCTTTGTACTGCGCGAGGCGACGTCGCGAGGGGTAAGGTTTCCGAAACTGGGGTATTTTCTTTCCAGGTAATAATCTCTATCCGATTCCGGCAACTGGTCGACCGGGCGCTTGTCGCCTGCATACCTGGGCACCCAGACGCGACCGTCATTGCGCAAGCTTTCACTCATCAGCGTCAATTTGGCCTGATAGGTGCCGTGAACCGGAATACAGGTGGGATGAATTTGGGTAAAACACGGATTGGCAAAATAGGCGCCTTTTTTGTAGGCCCTGCAAATAGCGGATACGTTGGATGCCATGGCATTTGTCGATAAAAAATAGACGTTGCCATAACCACCGGTGCACAGCACAACTGCATCAGCCGCATGACTTTCGATTTCACCGCTAATCAAATTGCGGACAATAATACCCCTGGCCTGCCCGTTTATCACTACCAAATCCAGCATTTCCCGGCGCGGATACATCGACACCTTTCCAGCGGCCACCTGTCGCATCAGAGCGCTATAGGCTCCCAGAAGAAGTTGCTGTCCGGTCTGTCCCCTGGCATAAAAAGTTCTGGCAACCTGGGCCCCCCCGAAACTGCGGTTGGCCAGCAATCCGCCGTAATCTCTCGCAAACGGCACGCCCTGGGCAACACACTGGTCGATGATATTGTTGCTGATCTGGGCCAGGCGATAAACGTTGGCTTCCCTGGCTCGAAAGTCACCGCCTTTTACCGTGTCGTAAAAAAGGCGCCAGATGCTGTCACCTTCGTTGGTATAATTCTTGGCGGCATTGATCCCTCCCTGGGCGGCAATACTGTGGGCCCGCCGGGGGCTGTCCTGGATACAAAATGTTTTAACTGTGTAGCCAAGTTCGGCCAGGGAGGCCGAAGCAGACCCACCCGCCAGACCGGTACCGACAACGATGATTTCATATTTGCGTTTGTTGGCGGGATTGACCAGCTTCAGTTCAAACCGGTGTCGATCCCATTTTTCCGCTAATGGACCGCCTGGAATTCTTGCATCGAGCGGCATAGGTGACCTCCTTACACACTGAAAAAGAGATAGACCGGAAGTGTACCAAACCCGATACCGACGATCAGGCTGAAGGCCACACCGATCTTTTTGATCAGGGGCATGTATTTGGGATGATTGGCTCCCATCGTCTGAAAAGCACTCCAGAAGCCGTGGCTGATATGCACCGCTGCGATGACCATCGCGATGACATAAATGATGACATACATGGGATTATCAAAGGCCCCGGATACGATCGCGTATATTGTGGTTCCGGTTTTATCAACAAAATGAAAATTTATAAGATGAAAAACTACGAATGCCAGAAGAAAAATACCCGTATATGGCATGGTTCGGGAACCGAGGCTTCGCCCCCCGGCGCTTTTGTTCACTGAATATCGTTGTGGTCTTGCTTTGAGGTTCTGATAAAAAAGGGTGGCGCCGGTTAAAATGTGGATCAAAGCAAAAACTGCAAGCCCCAATTCCGCCAGAGTAATTAGCGGCCCCCAGGCGTGCAGGTGCTCCGAATAAGAATTAAAAGATTCTTTGCCACCATAAATCGTAAGGTTGCCGGCCAGATGGACCGTGAGAAATCCGCAAAAGCCGAAACCGGTAATGGCCATCATCAGCTTTTTTCCGATGGCGGATCCAAGCGTGTTTAACAACCAACTCATTATCGTCTCCTCAGAACAGTTTTCAGTCGGGACAAAGATTATTTTCTATTTATTCTCGTCGTTTCTGTCAACGTAATTTTTGAACCACCACGAATCCCAGTCCGTGTCGAGGATGTTAGCCTGAAATAATAGTTTTGCTATATTTTTCATCAATACTTCCGGTTTCGTGTATTACTTGTCATAGAAATCCGGGGGGGCTGTTGAAATAAATATCTGTCAATACTTGGATTTTGCACGAGTTGGAGGCTTTCATAGGCAAGGCACTTAAAGGCGAAGCCATAGTGAACTATTGCGAGCCTTTAATAATAAAGGCGCTGTAAGCGCAGCCCGCAGGGCATGGAAGCCTCCAGCTCGCCCGAAGGGTGAAAATTGATGAGAAAAAAAGATCATCATCCGATTCATATTTTAGGTAAAATATGTGGCTTGATGATTTTGTATATACTCTCTCTTTTTCCTTAATTATAGGTTTCTCATCAATTTTCATGCAAATTTCAAGTTGTCAGATTCCGGTGTTGTATCTCGACCCAAAAATGTTTACGTATAGAGTGTTACATCCGTTTTAAAAACATCAATTATCCTATGATTGTCAACAACCAATTTTCTTGACACTATCGCAAAGGTCATTTAAACTATTATATTTTAAATAGATACTGATTGTCCATCCGGACATCCAAATTGGAAACTAGGCAACGCCCAACCAATTTCACCTGTTATGTTCGGCATCACATAAATTTTTACCGATTACCCCATGCAAAATCAAAATTGATTGTCCAACAGACAACTCCCGGAGCCGATAAATGATTGAACAGCAATTCGATATTATTGCATGGGCGATAATCCTGGTCAAATTCCGATATTTTGGGAAAGCTTTTAAAGAATCAACTTATTTTACCGAATTTTTTTGGAAAAGCCGCGATTTATCCAACGCGTTTGTCAAGGCTAAACAACTCAGTAGCAGCCCCATTGCCAGAATATTTCGGGTGGGTTATCTGGAATTGAAAAAATTGAGCCAGTCCGGACTGCCGATATGGCCCCCCTCATCTGAATCAGACGGACAGCCGCTGGGTTCTAGATTTGCCGCTACCGATAACGTTAAACGGGCACTCCGCCGGGCAATTAATACCGAAATGACCCGGGTCACCCAGATGGTTCCATTTCTGGCGACTACCGGTAACACAACGCCTTTTATCGGTTTATTCGGCACGGTTTGGGGTATCATGGGATCATTTCACGGGATCGGTCTGAAAGGTTCAGCCAGTCTGGCAGTTGTTGCTCCCGGTATATCCGAGGCCCTCGTGGCAACTGCCGCCGGGTTGGCCGTGGCGATACCGGCTGTCATTGCCTTTAATCATTTTATGCAAAAGGTAAGAATTCTCGAATCCGAGTTGCAGAGTTTTTCTGCCGACTTTTTGAATATTATCGAGCGCGATATTTTGAGAATTGAGAGGAGAAGAGCATGACTCCCGGAGGAGGCCGCAACGGCTTTATGTCCGATATAAACGTTACACCCTTTGTGGATGTGATGCTTGTGCTCTTGATCATTTTTATGGTCACAGCACCGCTGATGATGCAGGGTGTAAACGTATCGTTGCCCGAAGCGACCTCGAAACCACTGGCTTCCGAAAAGGAGCACCTGTTAATTACCATCGATACCAACCAGCGGATTTACATAAACGACGTCGAAGTTACCCTTGATTTTCTGCAGGAAAAGCTGTCTCGAATCCTGGGCGGTGGCCTGGATCGTGAGGTGTACTTAAAAGCTGACCGGGATATTTCTTATGGGACGGTTGTCCGGGTGATGTCTGAAATAAAAGGTGCCGGCGTGGAAAAGCTGGGCATGGTGACGATCCCCGTCGATGAAGACAAATAGGGCTGATACGAATGAAGCTCCTCGCAGTCCGCCAAAGAACTGTGGCGGATTTATCCGCCAAAGAACTGTGGCGGACAGGCTATTCAGGCCAAGGCGAATAAATGGTAACTAAAAAAGATACACCGGATCGCAAAATTCCAGCCAGGAAAATAAATGGTTCCCGTGGATTCTATTTATTTTTTACCGTATCGTTTATCGGTCATCTGGTTGTCATTGCCTTGTTTGTTCTACTGCCCGATGTGGCTCCGGCTAAAAAATTTACACCATCGGTAATTAGTGTCAGTCTGGTTTCAATTCCGTATCAGGAAGCACTGCCGCGGTCAAGTTCCCAGGCAACCCTTAAAGCGCCAAAACAGAGAGAATCTCCAAAAATTTCGCCGAATTCTAAAAAGACGGTATCCGTGGCACCGGAAAACAAAAAGCCTAAAAAGTCGCTGAAAAAAAAGACCTTTAAATCTACAAAAGTCATTAAACAGGCAATTTCAAGCCTTGAAAAAAAGGTTGAGGATTCAAGGCCGCCGTCTTTGAACGAAGCCCTTGATAAACTGAAACGCCGGGTACAGGAAACAGATCCTGCTGAACGTTTGAGAAAAGGGGCGGTTGAAAATTTAGCCCGCGAGGGGTCGGAAACAGGTGAAGGTTCTTTGACCGACCGGTACAGAATTTCGGGAGTGATGCAAATATACAATGCCGAAATTAAGTACCAAATTCAAAAAAACTGGGTGTTTTCTGAACAATTTGCCGGCAGTAAAACCGATTTAGAGACGGCTCTGGGCATAAAGGTTTTACCCAGCGGGGAAATAACGGATATCTGGTTTGATAAAAAGTCCGGCAACGCTCATCTGGATGACTCAGCCTATAAGGCGCTGGTAAAGTCCAATCCGCTGCCACCCCTTCCAAAAGAATATACCCGACCCGACTACCCGATCGGTTTTCGGTTCGGGCCGAAAGGACTGAAATAATTTGAGAGGATACCGAATAATCAAAAAGATGTTTACTGCAGCCCTGGCCATCTTTATTTGGATGCCCAACGGGCTTTATGCCCAGTACGAATATATTGATATTAACACACCGCATGTGCGGAAAATACCCCTGGCGATCCCGCTTTTCGTCAGCCTGGATGATGCTGCAGCCGATCAGGACACATTAAACAAAACCAGTGAAATTTTACAACAAACTCTTGATTTTACGGGCTATTTTGATATACTGGATCGCGGTGCCTTTTTGGTGGACCCCCTTAAACCGGCCATCACAAAAAGTGATATCGTTTTTAACAACTGGGTGAGCGTTGGCGCTGAATTGCTGATAACCGGAGGGCTCTCGCAAAAGGGTGACAAGATCAGCATGGAACTTCGCCTGTTTGATACATTTAAAGCAAACAGGCTGATCGGCAAACGATACAAGGGTTCCATAAAGGACCGGCGCCAAATGATTCGCCGCTTCTGCAGCGAGGTGATTTACAAATTAACCGGAAGCCGCGGAATATTTAACAGTCAAATTGCTTTTGTTTCAACAAGCACAGGCAACAAAGAGATATACTTTTGTGATTTTGACGGCAGCAATCCCATTCAATTCACCGCTAACGAACAAATCAGTCTTAATCCGGCGTGGTCATCGGACGCCAAATGGCTTGCATATAATTCTTATGCCGGCGGGAAAAGCGTAATCTACATTAAAAATGTAAAAGACAAAGAAAAAACGGTAATAGACAAAAAACGGCTCAATATCACCCCGGCCTGGTTTCCAGGAAAATTTCTTCTCGCAGCAACACTGTCATTTACAGGTGATCAAGAAATTTATCTATTGACTGGGAAGGGGAAAGTGATTAAAAGAATTACGTACAAATGGGGTAGTGATTTTTCACCAACCTGGTCGCCTGATGGTAAAAGGCTGGCTTTTGTATCTCTCCGGGCGGGATCGCCTCAGATTTATATCAAAGAGATGGCCTCCGGGCAGGTTGAACGATTAACGTTCCAGGGCAAAGACAATACCCAGCCCAGTTGGTCACCCAGGGGGGATAAGATCGCTTATACCTCGATTGAAGAGGGACACAGTAATATTCACGTAATCGGACTCAACGGGCAGGAACCGATCCCGTTAACCCAGAATACCGGAGATAATGAAGCACCTTCATGGTCTCCGGATGGAAGCCTTATAGCGTTCAGCTCTACACGCGAAGGACCTTCCAGAATTTACGTTATGACTGCCTATGGCACCGACCAGAGGCGTATACTTACCTTGCCGGGTAAGCAGACAAACCCAAAATGGTCACCGAACGTAATTAAAAATTAGGATATGTTGAATTTGGAAAGGAGGAAAACATGCGAAAAAAATTGTGGATTTGTTTGGCTATAATGCTCGTCATCCCGGGCTTGCTGTTTCTGGGAGCCTGTTCAAAGGGACAAGTAACAATGGAAGAGGAGCCGGAAGCAGAGGTACAGGAGACACAGGAAACTGCTGAAACACCGACCACCACCGAAGCAACATCCGAACAACCTGCCGCAGAAGAGCCTGTAGATGAGAGTATAATGATTTCCAGGGATATGTTTCTGAGGGATTATGTCCACTTTGCTTTCGATAAATATAATCTGGACGGTCAAGCCCAGTCCGTATTGAAAAGAAAAGCGCGATTTCTGCAGGAAAATCCGGATATCTACATCACGATCGAGGGGCACTGTGACGACAGAGGTACCAATGAGTACAACCTGGCCCTCGGTGACAGACGTGCTGAAAGCACCCGGTCATTCCTCCTCGACATGGGCGTCGAGGCGTATCGGATGTCGACAGTAAGCTATGGCGAGGAACGGCCGTTGTGCGACGAGCGTGATGAAGAATGCTGGGCCACAAACAGGCGGTCCGCCTTCAGCATAAATTAGACATCTTTTGACATCTTCTCGGCTATTCGGTATTTGTGCTAGCGCTTGAATCGGACAGCGGTTGCGTGTGCATCCATAAATCAGCTGCTTACAAAGGGATGTAAACCAACCGATCTTACAGTTAAATTTAAGGCGCAAGTATTATTTGAAGGTCCGCGGTTGCTGAACTTGAACCGTAGAGGGACAGGAGCGCTTTGAATCATCCTAACCGTGCGGCAAGCGGCAGATAGGTTGCCGCTTGCCGTCTCTTTTTTGTATTCAATATTTTTACGCTGAAAAGTGTCTGCCATGAAACCTACCGGGTATTTACTTCTTCTGTTTTTTGCTACCCTGCTGGGGTGTGCCTCCCAGGGTGATGTTATATTACTGGATGAGCGTTTGGCCATACTGGAGGTACAGCAATCAAAGCTTAAAACGCAATATTCCGAGGTCAAGAGCAGCACTAAAAAACGCGACGTCAAAGATCAGACCTTCAGAACTCAATCTGCGGGACTGCGTGTTCAAATCCAAAGCCTGAGGGAAGAAATCCAAATCCTGAACGGAAAACTGGAAGAAATCGAGCATCTTTTAAAACAGCAAAAAAAGACTTCCGAAGCATCCGATAAAAGATCGGAAACCCGGTTGGCAAAGCTGACTGAAAGTAATGATTCAGCTATAAAACGTCTAGAGCGCATAGAGCAGTTTCTGGACATTGAAAGCGTGGAGACCGGCCCCCAGCGCAAGGTGTCTCCAGATACCACAGCGGAAAGTCAGAAACAAAAGACTATGCCTGAGGATGCGCTGTATAAAACGGCCAAACAGGCCTTTGACAAGCTCGATTTCGACACGGCTCGCGAACGTTTTCAACTCTTTATTAAAAAATACCCGAAATCCAGAAATGCAGACAATGCTCAATTTTGGATCGGTGAAATCTATTATCGTGAGAAGTGGTACGAAAAAGCTATTTTAGAATACCAGGAAGTCATCGAAAAGTACCCCAAAGGGAACAAAGTCAAGGATGCTTTATTGAAACAGGGGTATGCTTTTAACAACATCGGGCAAAAATCGAATGCCCGTATCGTGTTAAAGGAATTAATAAAAAAATATCCAGGTACAAACCAGGCAAAAATCGCAAAAAAGAAACTATCAATAATTAAATAATATCCAAAAAAAGCCGGCAGCCGGTCACAGTGGCAGGCAATACCGGTGGCACTGGCCCTCACATGCAGCCTCAACAACACTCAACATGATGAAGATCATCGGGATAGACCCTGGATTATCGTCAACCGGGGTTGGCATTGTCCGGGGAATCGGCCCTAAAGTTGAGGGTTATTCATTTGGCAGCATCAATACGTCGACCAACAATTCTCTGGCATGCCGGCTCGATCAAATCTATTCAAAGCTTACATCCCTTTTGACGGACGAGAAGCCCGACTTTATGATTATGGAAGATGTTTTCTCGCTCAAAAGGTACCCCAAATCAGGATTGACGCTGGGTCAGGTAAGCGGGGTCATCCACCTTGCCGGATATCGGATGCATATTCCGATGACAGCGGTATCTGTCCGTGAAGCCAAAAAAGTATTAACCGGAAACGGAAATGCCAGCAAACTGCAGCTGGAAAAAGCCGTGCGTCACTTTTTAAATGTGAACGAACCCATCAGACCGTACCATGCCTCGGACGCTATGGGCCTAGCGCTTATTGGCCTGTTTCGCCATCAAAGCGGGCGGCCGCAACGGTTATAAAGGTCTGGAATGTATAATAATCATTAGAACCGGTTTAATAACCAATTCTAATCGAATGGGACAATCGGCGAACCGGTGACAAGGACATATCAGATTGCCTACACCTGTCACCCCATCTCCCGATCCCTGTTTCAAATTAAATTGGGAGCCTCAGCGTGATAGGTTATCTGGAAGGTACCCTTTTAAAAAAGAATGAAGATCGGATTCTCCTGCTTGCCAATCAGATCGGATATGAAGTCCTGCTTCCCGCCATTGTAATGGAAACCATGGGAACCAAGGCCGTGGGGGAAGAGCTCTCCCTGTATGTCTATTACCAGCAAACCGAAAGGCAACCCAAGCCTGTATTGATCGGTTTCAATCTTGAGGCCGAAAAGGAGTTTTTTCAGTATTTTATCTCGGTGGAAGATGTCGGCCCGCTCAAGGCCGTGAGGGCTTTGGATATCCCTGTTTCTGAAATTGCATGGGCCATTGAAAATGACGATCTATCCAGTCTCACACGGTTAAAAGGGATCGGCAAAAGGACCGCCCAGAAAATTGTTGCAACCTTAAAAGGTAAAATGCAAAAATTCGTGTTAATATCCAAAGCAGAAAAGGCGGATAAAATTGTCGAAGAAGATGTTGCCAAGCAGGTCATCGATGTTTTGGTTTCCCAGCTTGGCCACAGGGCCTCGGATGCGAATCGTATGGTGGCAGAAGCCCTGGAACGCAACAGCATGGTTAGCACCCCTGAAGAGCTTTTTGAGGAGGTGTACCGGGCTGAAGTTAAGCCATAGTCGAAGGTATCGGAATTCTATAACAATAAGATTTCCTCAGAAGGATCACAAGTTCTAAAGGCGATTTGAAAGCCTTTTGCTCGCACCTGCGACCATTTTGGGGACACCAGCTGCAGCGGGGCTAAATCAAAAGAACTCGACCTCGCTTACGCTCGGGGCTCAAACAGCTTTTGATTTTTTACGCCCCGATACAGCTGGCGTCTTTATCCCAAAATGCTCAATGGGGCTCGCAAAAACCTTTCAAACCTATTGTGGATTGTGAAATTTTGTAATTTAAGAAGGGTGAAAAATGGCGGAGGATATTCTAACCCATTCATCTGATAATCCAGGCCTGTTATCCGGAAAGCAGTTACCGATTGACCAGGAGACTGAAATCCTGTCGCTGCGTCCGGACCGGTTGGCAGACTACGTGGGGCAGGCCGAAATCGTCGAAGCCTTAAAAATTGCCATTGAAGCCGCCCGTCTCCGCGAGGAGCCGATTGACCATATTCTTTTCCACGGTCCGCCCGGTCTTGGAAAGACTACCCTGGCACATATTATTGCCAAAGAACTGGGCGGCAATATTACGATAACTTCCGGACCCGCGCTTGAAAAAGGCGGGGACCTTATCGGTATTCTGACCCATCTGGAGGATGGGGATATCCTCTTTGTTGACGAGATTCACCGCACCCCCAAAACTGTGGAAGAATTTTTGTATCCGGCAATGGAGGATTTTGCTATCGACTTTGTTTTCGACAAAGGGATCCACGCCCGCAGTCACCGATACCGGTTGAACCGTTTTGCGCTGGTGGGTGCCACCACCCGGGTCGGTCTTTTATCGGCGCCGCTGCGGGATCGGTTCGGCATCTTCCGAAGCCTTGATTTTTACAGCCGGCAGGATTTGATAAAAATAACCGGACGCTCGGCCGCCATTCTCAAAGTGGAAATTGATGAGGACGCCGCCGCCGAACTTGCCCAACGGTCCAGGGGGACCCCCAGAATCGTAAATCGCCTTTTGAAACGGGTGAGAGATTATGCGCTTGTGCGTGCAGATGGCATCATCACCGAAGAAGTCGTCCGGGCAGCCCTTTCATTGGAAGGCGTTGATGAAAAGGGTTTGACCGATCTGGACCGGCGTTATTTAAAGACTATAATTGATTTTTATCACGGCGGGCCGGTAGGCATTGAGGCGATAGCTGCCACCCTTCAGGAAGAAACAGATACACTGGTTGATGTCGTGGAACCGTTTCTTTTGAAAATTGGCCTGCTGATCAGAACTTCAAGCGGTAGAAAGGCATCCGAAACGGCCTTTCGACACCTGGGATACCCGATCCAGGAAAAACTGTTTCGTTAACCATGGCCACAATCACCCTGCTAACCGATTTTGGAGAAGACGACGAATTCGTGGGTGTCATGAAGGGTGTCATCCTGGGTGTAAATCCTTCGGTATCCATCATTGACATCACCCATCGCATCGATCCCCAGGACATTGTCCGGGCTGCATACCTTATACCCTCGTATTACCCATTTTTTCCCAAAGGCACGGTCCACATTATTGTTGTCGATCCGGGGGTCGGAAGCAACCGCCCCATCATCGCACTGGAAATGCGCGGTCACATTTTTCTGGCGCCCGATAACGGCGTTTTATCCTTACTTCTGGACACCGGCCATATTGATTCGATTGTACGAGTAAATAATCGGAAATATTTTCTAACGCCTGTCAGCCGGACGTTTCACGGCCGCGATATTTTTGCGCCTTTAGGGGCGCATATCTCCACGGGGATTGACATCGGCAAAACCGGCCCTCCGCTTGTCAAAAAGGACCTGGTGCGCTTGGACGTCCAGAAGCCTCACCTTGCCGATAATGGCAAGCTTGTGGGCGCCATCATTTCCATCGATCGTTTTGGAAATCTGATTACCAATATTAAATTGAGCGATGTTAATAAATCATTTGGATCCCATCCGGATGGGACACTCCAGGTTGAGGTGGGGAAGCGTAAAATTGAAGGTTTGTCCGAAAGCTATCAGGCCGCCGGTATTGAGAATCTCCTTGCTATTATCGGCAGTCGGGGGTATTTAGAAATTGCCGTCAACCGGGGCAGTGCCCGGGGGCGCTTAAAGGTCAAAAAAGGCGATTTGGTTTGCCTATCAGTAAGGTAAAAAATAATGAATAACCCAAAAAAAGATGTCGTCAAATCCATACCCCCATCAGTAAAAAGGGACAGGCGCTGGACACTATTATTCATCGGCGATCGCGGAAAAACAATTAATTTCAGCAGCTTTAAGGGTGTTGTATTAACCGCAATATCTGTGCTGCTTATTTCAGCAGCAGTTGCCGGTGGGTTTTATTACCTCTATCAGATAGAAAAAAAGAATAACACCCGCCTTCAAAATGACATGGACAATTTGCGCCAGGTTGTGACGTCTCTGCGGAATGAAAAAGATATCCTGATGGCCCGTCTGGTGGTGGCGGAATCCAGGGTCAAACAAAAGATCTCAAAGAAAACTGAACCGCAACCGCAACCGCAACAAAAACCCGTCAAATTTGCCAGTATGGACAGGCGAGCCGCCAAAAACCCAAGCGGCGGCGAGACTGACACGCAGTTCAAAGTTTCCGTGGAGGATTTCATTGTATTCCACGAACCGGACATTAACACATTGCGCGTGCAATATAAGGTGATTAACATCGGCTCAAAGGAACAACCGGTGTCAGGTAAAACAATCGTCGTATTGAAAAACACAGATGCCGAGCAGAACAAATGGTTGCCTTTGCCGTCGGTTCCGCTGGTTGCAGGCAGACCCTCCGGGCAATTTGGCCGGTCATTTTCGATATTCAATTTTCGAACCATGCGCTTTAAGGTCAATGATCAACCGGGCCCGGATCAATTCAACACGGCCACGATATTCGTGTTTTCCCTGACCGGCGATCTACTTCTGGAAAAAGACTTCGCAGTCGGTATAAAGTCTCAGACCATTTCAACTCAGTAGCATGGTAAACCGGGAACAATTCTATCACAAAGATTTAACTGCCGTAAACAACGCCGTTGCTTTGGCTGAAGAAGTGGTCAGCAACTTCTATAAAATGTCTGAAGGCCAATGGCTTCGGCGAAGATACGATGTCAAAACACTGGTTGATCTGTCGCCCGGTGAAATCGTTGACGGTCCTTTTGCACAGGTTATCCGTTACGAGGGCCGGTTGAAAGACCAATCCTTGGGATCTTCCGCGTATGATTTTTATAAAATATGTCTCCAGGATCATGCCATCCTGTCCGTTCTAAAAGATTCGGTAGGAATGGAATTGTTTCCATTTATTTTATACATCGTGACCCACGAGCTGATACACATTGTCCGTTTCAGCAAATTTCTCCAGAATTTTGTGGCCACTCCTGAAGAAAAAATTATGGAGGAAAAACGCGTTCACGAAAATACGCATGAAATTCTGCGTAATCTGCAGGTCCGTGGTTTGCCGGTTGTTCTCAAGTTTTATCATGAATGGCGCAAACCCTTTGATGGATTACGGGATGGCAGTTCGTAATTGGTAGAAAATTCAACTTATTACAAATGTTTTCGTTTTAAGTTTTAAAT
>CAMYNZ010000116.1 GCA_947259865.1 uncultured Desulfobacterales bacterium
TCCCTATTGTCCTGCATCCGAATTTAATTTCGCCGGGACCTTGTTTATGCCGGATGTCGAGGCGAGTGTGGCTGGCCCTGCCGTAGGTGGTGGAAAGATCTCTGCTGACGGTGAGGATAATGTATATACCATACCAGCCATAGGAATTTCCGCGCCACTCACTGAAAATTCTCCTTTCTGGCGATTCGGCCTGGCCGCCTACGGTGTATCAGGACTCGGTGTGGATTACCGCGGTACCGCCCTGGATAACCCCTCCTTTGGTTTATTCGGCCCCGCTCCGCTTATATCGGGCGAGTACACGCAGCTGCAGATTATGAAATTTTCGCCGGCAATTGCGTTACAACCCTCAAACCAATGGTCCTTTGGCCTGGCTTTGCAAATCGACTATTCAAATCTTGATTTAAGAAACGGCTCTTCACCCGGTTACGCTCTGGGGGCAAAGTTAGGCACGATTTACAGGCCCACTCCTGCGATTTCGCTGGGATTCACCTATGTAACTCCTCAAAAAGTCAACCATAAAAATGTTATTCTTAATCCAGCGGGAAGCCCGATAAATACAGACCTTGAGCTGCAATCACCGCAAGAAGTAGGATTCGGTGCTGCCTGGGAGTGGAACGGTTTCTTATTGGAAGCCAATGCCAAATGGCTCAATTGGTCCGATGCCGATGGGTATGAGGATTTTGACTGGGATGATCAGTGGGTTTTTGCTGTAGGAGGACAATATTACGCCACCGAAAAACTGGCATTAAGAATCGGTTACAATTTTGGAGAAAATCCAGTCAAAGACCATGATGGGTGGGACGGAGGCTTCACCGGCCCTGTTCCTAACGATGCAGTGAACGTCCAGGGAACCATATTCCCAAGATATTATTATGAAACCTTTAGAATTATCGGGTTCCCGGCCATCGTTGAGCAACACATCACCTTTGGTATCGGTTATGACTATTCACCGAAGTTCAGCATTCATTTGGGCTATATGCATGCCTTTTCGGAAAAGATTAAAGAGACAGGCACGGCACCGAACGGCCTACCGGTTGCCATAGAATCTGAACTTAGTGAGACAAGTGTTGATTTCGGTTTAACCTGGAGATTCTAAGGTGATAGTAAAAAACTCCCTTTCGCGCGTATTTTCTTACCCCGCGACAGGGATCAGAGCTGCCGAAAGGGAGTTTTAATACTATGCCGGAGGCTGAAAGTAAAGAAATAAAGATTAGGGAATATGCAATGATACTTAAAGCTATCTCAACAGTGCAGATTACTTCAAGGACAAGCCGAAATATTCGGTTGGCCGGTTTGCCAGTTACGCCAGTTGAGCCCGTATATAAAAGGAATCCATCCGAATTTTAACCGGCTAACGGGCCAACGGGCTCAACGGGGCAACCCAGTTCCTGTGTGAGCATTTTTAGCTGGCCCGCAACACGGCCATCGAGCCTTAGACGGATTTTTGAGATAGCTTTCAATTGCCGCCAATGATGTTTAGCTTCCGTTTGCCTTTCTTGGGCGAGGCCTGGAGTATTATTTCCACTCGGCGGTTTCTTTTGCGACCTTGGGGCGTACGATTGGATTCTATGGGTCGATATTTGCCAAAGCCCATGGTTGAGACTCTTTGGGGCTCGATCATGGATTTATCTAACAGGAACTCGGCCACGGCGGCTGCCCGTGCAATCGATAATTTTAAATTAGATTCGTAGCGACCGCCCTGGACAGGGATATTATCGGTATGGCCGGCAATAATGACATCGCCTTTTGTTTCCTGCAGAACAGATCCGATCTTAAGCAAAAGGGGTCTCAACTTCAGTTTAATATTTGCCTTTCCTGAATCAAAGGCGGTTTCACCCATCAGCCGGATCGTCACCTTGCCGGCCCCCACCTCCACCTGGACCATGTCTTTTGAATCCTGAAATCGGGTCTCGATTTCATTTTTCAGTTTCTCTCCCAACTCCTGCCGTTCATGATTCTCGGCAAACTCTTCCTTTTCTCTGGTGGGTATCAGGGGTTGATCAAAATCTCGGGCGATCATCTTGACGCCTTTGGGTGTCTGAAAAGCCTTGGTTTTGCGCTGAACACCAAAGGCTTTGGCCAGCGACCCCATGACCTCCTTATATTTGGCCCTATCCATTTCGGAAAAAGATAACAGCAGCACAAAAAAGCAGAGCAGAAGGCTCATTAAATCACCAAAGGTCACCACCCAGGCCGGCGCACCCTCTTCCTCTTTTTTTTGTGGCTGGATGACTTCGTCGCTCATTTTTTACTCTTGGGGGGATTTTTGGCGGGAGCTTTTTTTTGACGTTCTTTAGGCGACAGAAAGATCTTTAGCGTCTCTTCAAGAACCATGGGGGAGATACCCTGGGCAATTCCAAGCGTGCCCTCCCGGATAATATTCCGATACTCCAGCTCCTGTGCGCTCCTTAGTGCCAGTTTATCCGCCAGGGGCAGGCACACCAGGTTCGCCAGCAGGGCACCGTATAGGGTGGTTAACAGCGCTACTGCCATGGCCGGACCAATACTTGCTGGATCTGACATGCTGGCGAGCATCTGGACCAGACCGATAAGGGTCCCGATCATCCCGAAAGCCGGGGCGGAAGATCCCATTCCTTTGAAGACATTTTGGCCGACTGCGTGGCGCTGTATCGTTATCTGGATGTCCTTGTTGAGTATATCCCTGATTATCTTCTCGTCAAGCCCGTCAGAAAGATACCGAATGGCTTTGGCAGCGAATTCGTCGCCTGTTTTCTGATTTTCGAGGGCAACAAATCCTTCTTTTTTGGCAATTTTGGCAAAAGCCACCAGTTTTTGGATGGTATCTTCCGATGATTCCAATTTAACCATAAATGCCTTCATGCCTACTGTTACGGAGTTGATGACGTCTTTCATGGAAAATTTTATAAAACAGGTCGCCAGGGTTCCGCCGAAGACAATTAAGATACCGGGGACATTGAAAAAAATATTGGCCGTTCCGCCGAGAATGACAGCCGAAAAAATTAAAACTGTCCCGCCAACAAGGCCGATTATTGTAGCCAGATCCATTTTATTCGCTCATAAGGCATAATTTATGCATATTACATAACTGCTTGAAATCATGTAGCCCGAATTAAACACATAATTTCCAGATGACATCCAAAATCGTCGATAAATACGGAATTAAAGGTCATTGTTATACGACGCATTAAGTCTATCGTCATTTCGGTGACATTTCTTTAGCAAAAAAGTTAATCGCACATCTTTAATTTAAACGGGCACTTGCAATCGGATACCAAACAGCCGGTCTGAAATGCAAATACGCATGAGAATGCTCTGCGCTCGAAATGGTATCACAACCGCGCCTGGTGTGCTTGCATAATAGTAGATAGTATATATTTTGATCGAGGCTCTCAGGCCGAGGATATTTAACAGACAGCAAGCGGGGGTACCAAAACCTTGACTAAATCCGATCGATTAAAAAATCTGGCAAGTTTAATGCGTCAATTATATAACAACAGCCGAATTGTTAGGTTTGTAGTTTCCCTGTTCCAAAAGACCAGGGGTGAAAAACCGCAGGGCCGCCGGTATTCAGGCAGCGACGAACCGATTATTGTCCGCCAATCCGATTCAGAAAATCTCAAAGCATTCCAGGACCAGGTCCCAACGAACACGACTGTTGATAATTTTGACACCGACCGCAATATTATTGACCCCATGCCGGATTCGGAAATTGATTTTTCAAAAGAAATCGATCTGGAAGCCTATACCAAAAAACTTAATGTGCCCCGGGAAACGATAGAAAGATGGGTTGCAGCCGGCATATTGCGGCCTGATGAAATTAAGGTGGCTGAGAAAATGCTCAAGATTATGCGAAAAAGAGACGCCGGCCGCAAAAAACGCGATTCGAATTCCACTCAGGATTGAGAGGCCGTGGCACCCGCGTTGGCGGCATCATGCAGAAGGCGCTTTTTAATGCTGAAAAGATGTGGACTGAGGCTTACATGATAGGAATGGGGATTGTGGAACCTTTTGAATGCAGCATCCAGTTCCGCAAGATTCTTGCGAGAATTCTTCCGCAACTGATGAATATCGGGGCAGTCATAAACCAGTTTTCCCTTTTGAAAAATCGGCACCATGAGCTCTCGACGCTTGAAGGTTGCGGGGTAGGTTTTATAAACATGCGGAAAGATGGGATGGTGCGCCTGAAATGAACCCTTGGCGGGAATCTGCTCTTCATCCAAAAAAAGCACATCCCCCCTCATATATCCCTTTTTGTCATAAATTCTCACAACCTTTTTAACTCCCGGATTGGTTATTTTTTCAGGATTGTCTGATCGTTTTATCTTGGGTGTCATCCGGTTACCGTCTTCATCCAGGGCCGTCAGCTTGTAGACACCGCCCAGAGCCGGATATGAAAAAGAGGTCACCAGCCGCGTGCCGACTCCCCATACATCTATCCGGGCACCCTGTCTTTTGAGGCTTTGCACAAGCCATTCATCAAGGTCACTGGATGCGACAATGGCGGCATCCGGGAATCCCCCCTCATCCAGAACACGTCTTGCCTGTTTGCTCAGGTAGGAAAGATCACCACTGTCCAAACGGATACCTTTGAGTTCATGTCCTTTTTTGCGCAATTCATGCCCCACCTGGATGGCATTGGACACCCCGCTGTGCAAGGTGTCATAGGTATCTGCCAGCAGCACACAGGCATCCGGGTAAATCCGGGCATAGGCGCGAAATGCTTCCAATTCTTTGTTGAAGCTCTCCACCCATGAATGGGCATGGGTCCCCCGCAACGGTATGCCATATAAGCGGCCCGCCAATACATTGGAGGTCCCATCAATACCACCGATATATGCCGCCCGGGAGGCCATCAGCGCCCCGTCGGGCCCGTGGGCTCTTCGCAGCCCGAAATCAATCACGGAATCCCCCTGGGCCGCCCACACCACGCGCGCCGCTTTAGTGGCGATGAGGGTTTGAAAATTCATGATGTTTAGCAGCGCGGACTCCAGCAGCTGGGCCTCGGGCAAAGGGGCCGTCACCCGGATCAGGGGTTCATGGGGGAAGACCACCGCGCCCTCGGGAATAGCCCAGATGTCGCCGGTGAATTTGAAATTTTCAAGGTAGGTCAGGGAGTCTTTGGAAAATATGCCCAATCCGTCAAGATAGGAAAGGTCATCTTTGTCAAAATGCAGTGTTTGTATATATTCGATCACATCCGCAAGGCCGGCCAAAATGCAGTAACCCCCATTGTCGGGGATGCTTCTGAAAAAATAATCGAAGTTCGCCCACTGTTGCGTCTTTCCCTCCCGGACATATCCACCCACCATGGTGAGTTGATATAAATCGGTCAACAACGCCCATTTTGACCGCATCTGCAAATCCTCCTATAATGGGGTCACATCTTAACTATTAACTATTCGATCCTAAAGTTAACAATTAAGATGTGACCCCCTCGTTTATGAAACTTCGGCGCCATAGAGCTGTTTCATTCTTTTCAGGGCAAACTGATGGGATTCCGGATCGAAATCGGCCACCCCTTTTACCGGCACCGAAATGTTATAATCCCGGTTTGCCAGGCCCCCTACCGTGTCCATGACACATATCGAGGTACACACGCCTACAACCTCGAAGTCCTCGGCACCGGACTTTTTTATTACGCTATCGAGATCCGTCCCGTAAAAACCACTGTACCGTTTTTTAGGGATGACCTTTTCTTCAGGCAATGGTTTGAGCTCATCGATGATGGTGCTGCCCCATGATCCGGCCACGCAATGCTTGGGAAATTTTTCAAACTCCTTGTCGTCTTCATCATGGGCGTCCTGAAGATAGATAACCGCATCACCCTGTTTCCTGGCGCTTTCCAGTTTCTCCCTGACAAAGGGGACAATCTCCCGTGCCGTTTCCCCGCAGTACAGCGCGCCTTTTTCATCCACAAAATCGTTGAGCATATCAACGATGATCAAGGCCTTTTTTGACATAATAGCCTCCTCCAATCGCTTTGGTTACTATACAAAATATGAATTCGAATTGGATTTATCAAGAAAATTCTAAGCAGAGGGGTCAAACCTTGATTTGTGATTTAAATTTTTCATATTTGCTCTTGAGCTCCTTTTCCTTCTCCCATCGTTTTTGAAAAGCGCCTGCACGACGCGTCACCGAGGAATAGGTTAATCCGAATTGCTCTCCGATTTCTGAGTTGCTGAATCTTCCTGTCTGCCACAACAGGTAAATCAACATGTCGCGGTTCGTTTTGTCTGAGCTGGTCACCCTGCGCGACCTTTTGAGCCTTCCTAAATCACAACCTAAGATCTCTGCTGCGCTATTCAACCACTCATCCGGCTTGCTCTCCTTGAGAAGCTTTCCCTGTGCCGGAATATCGCCATTGGCCTCGTCTGCAAGGTACGTACCTTTGATATGATCAATAAAGGCTTGCGTTCCATAGAACAAACCGTGGCGAACGTCCTCCCAGATGCGCTTATTTTCCTCAGAGTACCTTTGAACTTTTTCTCTGTAAATGCGGTTCTTGTCCGCTGCCTTGAATTGAGAAAGGATGAGCTTGGTGTTCAACCATTCAGGGTAGCGCCTTTGGTAAGCATACGCTGGATAACTGCTCCAGCGATAATCGATGAGGCGTTTGACGCGCCCAGCCCTCAACGGATTCCTGTGGATATAATATGAAAGCTGCAAAAGATATGCATCATTTTCAACGATGATACTTTTATAGCGACCTTGAAACAGATGTCCGTTTCGGGCATGTCTTAAATTGAAGCGGGTTGTATAAGTTGTACCCAGCCATTGCATGGACTTTGACAGATTGGCGCTGTTGGTTCGAAGCAATAGGTGATAGTGATTGTCCATCAATACGTAGGCAAAGATATCAACATCATACCTTTCCGACATCTGACCGATAGCTTTCAGAAAAGAGCGCCGGTCGTCATCTTGAAGAAAGATATCCTGTTGTTGGTTACCACGAGACAGTACGTGATAGAGGGCGCCTGCATATTCGATTCGCCAGGATCGTGCCATGAGAGTTGCATATTAAAAGAAATAATTAGTGTCAACTATAATCACTAATCAAGGTTTGACCCCTTGTCCTTTTTCCAGGAGATTCTTTCTTTTGCTATGCCCTAGTAAGGGGTGCCTTTTATATGATTATCAAACCTTGATTTGTGAGTTAAACTTTTCGTAATGGATAAGAAGGGTGTCCAACCATTCAAGGTAACGTCTCTGGTAAACATACACCGGATAACTGCTCCAATGATAATCGATGAGGCGTTTGATACACCCAGCCCTCAGCAGATTCCTGTTGATATAATAAGAAAGCTGCAGGAGATATAAATCATTTTCAACGATGAAACTTTTTATGGCAGCCTTGAAACAAATGTCCCTTCCAGACATGTCTTAAAATTGAAATGCTTCATATAATAAGCAATACTTGCCGTCAGCTATAATCACAAATCAAGGTTTGACCCCTTGTCCTTCTTGAATAGCAGCTCGAATTTTTCAACGCTGATACTATTATTGCGACCCTGAACCCAGGATCCTTTTCGGGCATGTCTCAAGTTGAAGCGGATAGTATGAGAAAAAATAGCTAATGATGGCTATAATCACTAATCAAGGTTTGACCCCTTTCTCCGATTCTTTCTCCAATTTTTCCTAATCAGGCAACCGCAACAACCAGACAATTTCCATCATATCAGTTTTTATTTATCGTTTTTGTATTTGTTCTTGTATTTTTTCTTTGCCATAGCTGTTCCCTGTTCGTTTCCTGAAGTTTGTTTTTATGGCGAACCTCCTTAGATGGTCGGCCTATTCCGAGATAATCATAAAGGTTAGGGGGAGGGTTATCGGTATCTTTAGTATCGTAACTACTAGAAAGAGCATGGGTTTCTTTAATATAGCGTGTATCGTATATTGGAGGGCCTACTGCACACGATATAAAGAATAAAGATATAATTATAATTAAATTAATCTTCATCAGTATCAAACATGTCTTTTTAAAACCTGTTGCCTCCATTGCAAAGCCCGCCTTTCTTGAAGCGACGTAAATTGAGGAGTTCCTTCTGCACCGGTTGGGCACCTTCATCCCATCGACCGTCGAGATTCCATTGGGTGTATTCGGTGGGGCGTCCCTTCTCCGGTGGCAGTTGGACGGCTTCCCCCGGCACGGACCAGGCCACCTCCGGTGAAACGGCCATGCGCTCGGTGATCTTGTCCTTGGTGATGTTCCAGACCATCATGTCGGTGGCCATGGAAAACGGGCCGTCGTAGGTCGAACGAACCTCATCGTACAACGCGCAGCGCGTCCCCTCCTCACGTTCTCGGTTCTGTGCAACACGGGCGGCGGCATTGCTCGAGCGCAAACGCCAAACGACCCCTGCAGTGGCCGAGGATCGGCCGCGGGGTCACGGCCGGTATCAATCCATGAAGTATCGAAAGCCAACCTCAAAAGAAAACTTCCGGTCGCCTTTATCTTCGTCGGGATCAATGCCCCAGCCCGGCTTGAGGTAAATGATGCGTCCCGGAGCCAGGAGCTTGCCGATTTCAGGACCGATCCATAACGAACCGTGTTCCGCCTCCCAATCGTAGATGTACTGAACTTCCGGCAGCGCGTAAATACCGCTGGGGTGCAGCGGCAGCATAAAGAAATAACGGCCGATATACTGTTCCACGTCCGGGCGCGTGCTATCTTTCCAGGCATCCCTGGTGTAAAAATGCATCATCGCAAAAAAGGCCCCCGGAGCCGGCCAAAACCCAATATCGGCCACATTGATAATCGCCGGCTTGACCAGGAAGGTCTCGTTACCGAGCACGTCCTCGCTGGCGGTGGGAAACACAAATTCCATAGCGGCTAACCAATCCATACCGGCAAAACTACCAATGCGGTAAAGAAATCGCAGGTTCATGTCACCGATGCCGGTCTCCATACCGTCACCCTCGCCGTCTACCGGTATATCACCCATGAGAAAGCCGCCACCGGGAACTGTAGGCAAGCCCAGCTTAAAGGCGTCGGTTTCTGTGATGTCGCGCTCATAGGCCAATGGAATCTCGTAGGTCATGGCAAACTTCGGAGAAAATGCATACAGTCCAAAGAGCACAAACTCCTGTTGCTCCAGTCCGTTTTCCAGTTCCGTGAAGCGATAATAGGGCATGAATTTGGGGGCGAAATCCCGTGGATCGGTCCCGGTATCCCCCATTCCTTCCTCAGCACCAAGGACCATGGTGCCGGAAAAAGCCATCAGGCCTACAATAGCCAAACAGGTTAATATTGAAAATCTGAATAATCGATTCATCTCATAGCCTCCTATTTATAAAATTTGGTGTAATGCGTTTAGCCAAAAATTTATCGCGTCGGAACACGGCCGGGCTGTATCGCTCGGCCGTAGATTCCCACTTATTTCTTTTTCATCATCTGCTTACGCCAGTCCTGGTCCTGCAGATTATATTTCTCAGAGAACCTATCGAGCAGTTCCTTCTGCGCCGGTTGGGCGCCTTCATCCCAGCGACCGTCAAGAATCCATCGGGTGTATTCGGTCGGTCGCCCTTTCTCCGGTGGCGGTTGAACTGCCTCACCCGGCACTGACCAGGCCTCCTCCGGTGAAACGGCCATGCGCTCGGTGATCTTGTCCTTGGTGATGTTCCAGACCATCATATCGGTGGCCATGGAGAGCGGGCCATTATAGGTCGAACGGACCTCCTCGTATAAGGCGTAGCGCGTCCCCTCTTCGTTGAGAAAGTGATAGGCCACCGCATGACGCGGTTTAATCTCGCTCATCACTTTGCCAAAGGCCGGCCCCGAAGTATGGAAGGCACAGCAGGCACGCCAGGCAAGCTGTGGTGGCTGATTGTAGAACTTCACGAACTGTTCCGGGCCCATGAAACACTCGTGGATGGCAAGATCAGCGCCCTTGGCGTACTTTATGAACCACTTGTTGGGAAAGGTGTCGCCGCCAATGGCCACTTTCATACCCTTGTACTCCAGAAGGTAACTCACCGGTCCGTCACCGGCATGGATAGCCGGAATGGATCGTATGGTCACACCGTTTTCCCGGTAGACGATCTGATTCACGCCCTTATAGTCGAATTCGGTCGTCTCGATGCCACCAGACACCGGGGTTATCATGACCGCACGCGTCGTGTAATCCCAATTGGCGTGCTTCAGGAAATTGTCCATGGCATACTTGGTACCCATGTCCGGCCGGGCGCCGCTCGGGCCCCAAACCCGCAAGGCGTTGGGTCGGCCGGCGGTCCAGCCTCCGGCCCAGAGGGAATCAATATCTCCCATGTGATCCGTATGGAGATGGGTCAGAAATACCTTGTCGAGATACTGATAGGGTATCATCAGAGCCGCAAGATTGGCCATGGAACCGGAGCCGATATCGAAGATAAACTTGTCGCCGTTACCTGTCTCCACCAGAAAGCAGGTGGCGGCCTGGGCGCGGCGTGCAGCCGGCATACCGGTGCCGCAGGCGACAACACGGATTTCATCTTCTGCAAGGGGCTCAGTTCCCGGGTAGTAGACGTAACGATCCGGTGCAGCGCCTTTGGGATCCCTCACCACCCCGCCGGCCGCCTGGGCCTCCTTTACAATAGCAGGACTTTGTCCGGTGTGTCCGTTGAACCACCCCGCAGTATAGACCGCCGTCAATGCAGCTATGCCAAAAAGGCAGATTCCAATAATGGTTAATTTTGGTTTCATTTTTTCCTCCTATCCTGAGTTGATAATTATAATCTTTGGTCCAAAATCAGCAGCTTCATCTCTTTTGAATTGCGAATTGAACTTTGAATCCAGTATCCAAATGCCAAAATCAGAAATCCTATGATCGCAGCGTCTCAACCGTTTCAAGCCCCTCCGTTTTAGAAATGGTGTTTATGGTAACTTCGGGAGGCTCTCTGGAGAGTTCCATTAATGACAAAATGATACGATAGGGATTAGATTTGATGTGGCGCTCAAGGTTCTCCCGGG
>CAMYNZ010000117.1 GCA_947259865.1 uncultured Desulfobacterales bacterium
ACTTACTAAGAAAAAAAAGTCAGATTTGGAGGCATCCATGATCAGGGCCAATGCCGAAGAACTCGTTCGGAAAAATATCGCACGGTTTGTTGATACCGAGATTGTCCCCAAAGCCCAGGAGATAGATAATAAGGGAGAATTCCCCGTTGATATTCTCAAACAAATTGCAGAGATGGGCGTATTTGGAATACGGTACCCCAAAGATAAAGGCGGCGCCGGAGGAAATACTACCCTGTACTGCATTATTTGTGAAGAGCTGGCCCGGGGTCTGATGAGCGTCGCTGCCATCACAGCCATGCAATGTCTGATGGGGACCAATTTCCTTTTTCATTTTGGCACGGATGAAATGCGGGAAAAATTTTTCTTACCCGCTATGCAGGGCGACAAATTTGCCTGTTTTTGTCTGACGGAACCCGAAGCCGGTTCAGATCTTGGCGCTGTATCGACATCGGCTCGCAAAATAGAGGACGGTTATGTAATAAATGGTCTGAAAACCTGGGTGACCAACGGTCCTGTGGCGGATTTTTATACAGTGTTATGTCAGACAAACCCGGCTAAAAAATTCAGAGGACTCAACTTCTTTTTTGTTCCCCGCGATACACCGGGTGTTTCAGTGAGCCGGCCCTTTCAGACGCTTGGAACAGTGACCACCAAAATGTCGGAAATCGCCTTCAGCAATGTTCATATTCCAGAGGAATACTGCCTTGGCAAAGAGGGCCAGGGCCTTGACAACCTCATGACCATCCTGGCGGAGATAAGATCGATGACCGCTGCACTGGCCATCGGTTTGCAGCGTGCGGCCCTGGCAGATTCCATCCGCTACGCCCAGGAAAGAGAAGCCTTCGGCCGCTCAATCAGCAAATATCAGCTTATTCAGGCTAAAATTGCCAACATGGCAACCCAGCTGGAAGCTTCCAAATTAATGACCTACCGGGCCACACGTATGATTGAAAATAATATCCCCTGTATGACGGAGGCTTCCATGGCGAAATATTTCGCCACTGAAGCGGCCTGTACCGCGGCCGATGAATGTACCCGCATATTCGGTGCCTATGGTTATTCCATGGAATACACGGCGCAACGGTATTATCGTGACAGTCGGTTTTTATTGAATGGCGGCGGTACGCATGAGATTCTGCAGACAAATATTGCCAGATGGGTCGGGCTCTAGAAGTCATCTCAAAACCACGCCCAAGTCGGACAAGCCCCGTCTTAGGCCCGATAGCTGTGTTGCAGGACAGCTCAAAATGTACTGCTCATCCGCCAACGTACTCTGGCGGACTCCGCTTTTTCGCTGTCCTGCGCCTTGCTCTCGAACCTAATCCAGGTTTTTGAGATGACTTCTAAGGTGGTATTTTAATAATACGTTACGGAATTCAACAAAAGGATTTCAAACCGTGTCTGGGAAACCACCCGGTTTTCTTCAGACATCTGTGCGGGATATTATAGAGGAATACTATATGGAGGCTGATGCTTTTCTCAAAATACGTCCGCTGACAGCGTTGCCCTCAAGAAAATCACTGGGGCAGCACGTATTTGAGAACCTTAAACAGGCTATCGTCAGGGGCGACATTCCTTCAGACGAGCGGCTGGTGGAAAGCGTTATTGCAGATGCGCTGGATATCAGCCGGACACCTGTCCGTGAAGCAATACACAAACTAGAGCGAGAGGGGTTTCTCACAAAACTGCCGCGGGGTGGTTTCACCGTAATCGGTTTGACCAGAGAAGATATTGAAGAAACCTTCGGCATTCGAAGTGTTCTTGAAAGCTATGCCGCAAGACTTGCCACCGTGAAGCATCAAAAAGAAGAACTGATATCGTTAGAGAAAAAAATCGATGAGTATAAAAAATATTTAAACCAGGGAAAACTGGATGTCCTCCCAAAAATAAATACAGAGTTTCACGATTTGCTCTATACTTTGAGCAGAAGTCCCAAACTGGTCAAGATGATCAGTGCTCTCAGCGATCATATTTACCGGTACAGAGAGATTATTTTAAAAGACAGAAAAATGGCTGAAGTGAGCCATAAGGATCACAGACAGATGCTGGATGCCATCCGGCAACGCAATGCTGAAGGGGTCGAGAAGATTGTCAGGGCGCACATTTTGCATGGCCAGGAGGCGGTGTTGAAGGAATTTGACCGACAAAATATTGGAAGTGAATAAAATGACAAATAAAATAATCAGAATATTGATGGCTAAACCGGGTCTGGATGGTCATGATCGCGGGGCCAAAATTGTGGCCCTGGCCCTGCGGGATGCGGGTATGGAGGTTGTTTATTCGGGGCTTCATCAAACCTTAGAACAAATTCTGCAAACAGCCATTCAAGAAGGGGTGGATGTAATCGGGCTGAGTATCATGTCCGGGGCTCATGTTCCCATATGTCGAAATTTATTGCAAATGATGGAAGAACAGGGCATCGGGGACATCCACGTTGTGGTGGGAGGCGTTATTCCGTCAAAGGATATCTCTGAGTTAAATAAGATCGGGATCCAGGGCGTTTATCCCGGCGGAACGCCTTTTGATGAAATCACCAAATCCATTCAGTCCATGGTAAAGTGAATACGTGAAATAAAACCACGGATAACACGGATGACACGGATTAACACGGATAAGGACTTAACAAAACATATCTGTGCAATCCGCGCAATCCGTGGTAATACTAGCCCTTTATTTTGAATTTGGGAGATACAATATGGGAGTTGCAAAATATAACAAGGATGAGAAAGATGCCATCAAGGAAGTGATTTATCAATCCGGCATTCATGTAAAACCTGTTTATGGCCCCAAGGACCTCGAAGAAATCGGATTTGACTATCAGTCGGACCTTGGAGACCCGGGAGAATATCCATTCACCCGCAGTCTTCATCCGCAGGGTTATCGCAGCCGGGCCTGGACAACCCGGCAATACACGGGATTCGGCACGCCGCAAGAGACCAACAAGCGCTTTAAATATATGATTTCCCACGGTCAGACCGGGTTGAACGTAGCTTTTGATTTGCCGACCCAAATGGGGTTTGACTCCGACCACCCCAGGTCCATGGGTGAAGTGGGACGGGTTGGAATGGCGGTAGATTCACTGCGCGATTTTGAAATTGCGTTTGACGGTATCCCCCTTGACCGAATTGGCTCCGGTCTGACCATCAACGCAGTTGCCACGATCATGCTGGCGATGTATCAGGCCATGGCCGAAAAATTCGGCTATGCCAGGGAAAAAATAAGCGCAACTCCCCAAAACGACATTCTCAAAGAGATGATTGGAAGGGGTGCCTGGATTTTTCCGGTGGAACCGGCAGTGCGTCTGGTGGGAGACACCATTGAGTATGCCGTAAAGGAACTTCCACGCAGTAATCCGGTGAGTATTTGTGGATATCACATTCGCGAATCCGGGGCCACGCCGGCCCAGGAAATTGCCTGCGCTCTTGAAATCGCCAGGGCCTATATTGAGGATGTCAAGGCCAGAGGCATGGAACCGGCTGAATTTGTAGGGCGCTTTTCATTTAACCTTAATGTTTACGGGAATCTATGGGAACAGATTGCCAAATTCAGGGCGGCCCGCAAACTGTGGGCCCGGATGCTGAAGGAAGAGTACGGGGTACGGGAAAAGAAAAAGCTCTTTCTCAGAGGGTTGTTTGGCGGCGGTGGCAGCGGATTGACAAAAGAACAGCCGGAAAACAACATTATCCGCAGCGCCTATTATGCGCTGGGTGCTGCACTCAGCGGTGCCCAAACCACCGCCCTTTGTTCTTTTGATGAAGCCTATACCATCCCAACCCCCCGGGCAGCACTCCTTTCCTTGCGCACCCTTGAAATCCTAATGGAAGAAGTTGGTCTGCGGGACACCGTGGATCCGCTGGCAGGTTCCTACTTTGTGGAGACACTCACCAGGCAGATGGAAGAAAAAATCCTGGAAGAGATGAAAAAAATCCAGGCCTTGGGCGGTATGATAAAGGCCGTGGCCAGCGGTAGCATTCAGCGCAAGGTGGCCGAACAGGCCTATGAATTTGAAAAAGGGCTTCAAACCGGAGAATATATTAAAGTCGGCTTAAATAAATATACCGATGGTTCCGAAGAACACCCCGATGTGGAACTCCACGAACACAACGAGCAATGGGTTGACATGCAGATAAAGAGTCTCGAGGAACTCCGGCGTACACGCGACAACCGGGATGTTTCCCGTTCGTTAAAGAAATTGGAGCAGGCCACCCGCAATGGTAATAATGTCATGCCCGCACTAGTGAACTGCTGCCGGGCTTATGCAACGGTGGGTGAAATGGCCGGTGTTTTTCGAGAGGTCTTCGGTGAATGGGATGAACCAAGTATTTTTTGAATTCGGATAGCATAATTACTTGATATAAAATTTTCTGACCGGGCGATGGAGAGCGGGGGTTGATAGCAAAAAAAGAAAACATGGGCAAAGAAAGAAAAGAATTGCAGGATAGGGATTCGAATTCCACATACAGGCTGGGTTGCGATATTGGCGGCACATTTACTGATTTTGTTCTGGTCAATGATCATACCGGAGAGTTTGTCACCAATAAATGCCTCACCACACCGACCGACCCGTCAGAGGCTGTCGAACAGGGTATTCGTCAGTTGTTGAATATTTCTCCCGGTTTCATGCCCTATATCGATGAAATTATCCACGGCACCACCTTAGTTATCAATGCCATCATAGAAAGAAAAGGGGCACGCACCGGACTGATTACCACCAAAGGTTTCAAGGATGTTCTGGAGCTGGGTCGGGAGATAAGATACGATGCCTATGATATCTTCTCCCAATATCCGGAGCCCCTTGTACCGCGCTACCTGCGAACAGAGGTAAATGAGAGGGTTGCCAGTGACGGCCGCATAATTCGTGAACTCGACGACAAGCAGGTCAAGGAAGTATTATCCGCCCTTCTTGAAAAGGGGATCGAATCTTTGGCTATCTGTCTGCTCAACTCTTATGAAAACCCGGTTCATGAAAAAAAGATAAAAGAGATTGCGCAAACCCTGGCGCCCGATATGTCTCTGTCGACATCTTTTGAAGTTCTTCCGCAAATCAGGGAATATGAAAGAACCTGCACCACGGCTACCAATGCCTATGTCAAACCCATCACAGCCAGGTATTTGAAAAAGCTTTCGGACCGGATCGAATCCCTGGGATTCAAAGGCAGACTTTTTATCATGCTCTCCAGTGGTGGCATAACATCGGTGGAAACGGCCCGTGAATTTCCGGTTCGTATCATCGAATCGGGTCCCACTGCGGCAGTTATCGCTTCTCAACATTATGGAAAAATGTTCCAAATAAAAGACATGTTTTGTTTTGACATGGGAGGCACCACCGCCAAGTCCTGCCTGATTCAAAAAGGTCACGCCGGGCTGGTCTCCACCTTTGAAGTGGGCCGGGTGCAGCGGTTTAAAAAGGGCAGCGGACTACCGATTCAGGTGCCGGTGGTGGATTTGATGGAAATCGGGGCGGGTGGCGGCAGCATTGCAAAAATGAGCAAACTCGGTCTTCTTCAGGTAGGGCCTGAAAGTGCCGGTGCCGATCCCGGCCCCGCCTGTTATGGTCACGGGGGTCAGGACCCCACGGTGACCGACGCGGATCTGGTTCTGGGGTATTTGGACCCGAACTATTTTCTGGGTGGCGCCATGGTTTTGGATAAAGCGGCATCTGAACGCGCCATCCAAGAAAAAGTTGCCCGACCGCTGGGAACCGGTAAGATCGAGGCTGCCCTGGGTATTCACGACTTGATTAACGAGACCATGGCGGCCGCAGCCAAAACTCACATTGCCGAAAAAGGCGGCAATCCCAAAATTGTGACGATTTCGGCATTCGGTGGTGCCGGTCCGGTTCATGCCTATGGTTTGGCCAAAAAAATCGGGGCACCCCGCATTCTGGTTCCGCCTTTAGCGGGCGTTGGCTCCGCTCTGGGCTTTTTCACCGCCCCCATCGCATTTGATCTGTCGCGCAGCCACAGGGTCAATCTTGCGGATGCCGACTTTGAGGAAATCGAGAAACTTTTCCGGTCGCTGGAACAGGATGGTGCAGCCATACTTCATGCAGCAGCCGGAGAAGCCTCGATTCGATTCGAACGCACCTTGATGATGCGTTTTGTAGGGCAGGGCGCCGAGACCGATCTGCTTGTTGGAAACACTTCTTTTGATAAAATCAACAAAGAGCAGATACGAAAGCTGTTTGACGAAGAATACAAGAGACTCTACGGACGCACGTATCATGAGACACCCGTGGAATTTGTGACTTTTAAGGTCAGGGCCAGTTTACCGGAACGCCCTTTTACCATACCCGAACTGGCAAACAGAAACGGCGCTCTGGATAAATGTATCAAGGGCACGCGCCAGGCCTTTTCACTGCTAAAAAATGATTTTATTGCCTTTACGGTTTACGATCGACCGGGTCTTTTTGCAGGCGCTGTTGTGGAGGGTCCGGCAATTATCGAAGAACGTGAATCAACGATCGTTATCGGGGAGGATGCCCGGGGCAAGGTGGACGCCTTCGGATTTGTGTGGATCGATTTTGATTGAAGATTGACAGTGTCATAAAAAGTCATTCTATAAGGAATAGTTCATGAAACCCAAGGACCGTACAGAAGATAATCCAGAATCCAAAATCCAAAATCCCAAATCGATATTTGATCCCATCACCCTTGAAATTTACTGGCGCCGGCTGGTTTCTATTGTTGATGAGGCGGATGCGTCGGTTGCCCGTACGGCTTTTTCAAGCCTGTTACGCGATGCCCATGACTACACCTGCATGTTTACCGACAGCCGCGGTCAGGAGCTGGTACAGGGCACTTTTTGCACGCCGGGACAGGCCGGTGCCATGGCTCTGGGGGTTAAGAAAATTATCAATTCCATGCCTTTGGAAGAATACCATTCCGGTGATGTTTATATCGTCAATGATCCCTGGCTTCTGGCCGGGCATCTGAACGACGTTTGTGTCTTCAGCCCGATTTTCTTCAAGGCAAAGCCGATCGCTTTCACCGCCTGTGTGTTCCACCACTCTGACATCGGCGGACGGGTTTCATCGGACAATCGGGAAGTTTACGAGGAAGGGCTTTTTATACCCCCTTTAAAACTCTATGATAAGGGGGTTGCCAATGAAGCTGTTTTGGATTTGATTCGCTGGAATGTAAGAACCCCCAAGGAGGTTATCGGGGATATCCGTTCCCAGGTTGCTGCCAATCACGTCTGTTCCCAGAAGATCATCGAAATGATGGAAGATGAAGGACTGGACAATCTTGATGATCTGGCCGATGAAATTATCGATCGGACCGAAAAAAGCATGCGGGCGGCCATCAGCAAAATACCTGACGGCATCCATACCCATGAAGGCATCATCGAAGGGGCGGGTAAACGAAAGGATATCAATATAAAGCTGTCGGTCGAGGTCAAAGATAGCGATGTTATGGTGGACTTTGCAGGCACCTCTTCCCAGGTAGATTGGGGGGTGAATGTCGTTTATAACTTTACGTATGCCTACGTATTCATGGCTTTCAAGAGTGCCTTTGACCCCGACATTCCCATCAACGAAGGCGCTATTCGCCCGATTAAGATGACGGCACCCGAAGCAACTATTGTCAACTGTAAGTTTCCGTGTGCGGTGGCCGCTCGTATGCAGGTGGGCCACTTTATGACAGAAATGGTTTTTAAAGCATTGGCCAACGCAACGCCGGATAATATTATCGCCGACAGCGGCGGCACCCCGGCGCAAACCAATATCCTTTACGGTAAAAGGCATGATGGAAAGACCTGGCACACCATGATCATTCGTGGTGGTGGGCTGGGAGCCAGCAGCCGAATGGACGGCCACCATTGCGCAATTTTTCCGGCCAACGGAGCCAATACACCCGTGGAGATCCTCGAAAGCGACACCCCGCTGCTGGTGGAAGCGCGTGAATTGGTTTGTGATTCAGGTGGACCCGGCCGGATGCGGGGCGGGCTTGGCAGACGCATGGTTATTCGGGTTCCGGATGATGAATACGCTCCCTTGCCACCGGTGACCATCGCGGTGCAGGCAGGACGCTTCCGTTATCCGCCCCAGGGTATATTTGGCGGTCGTGCCAGCGCCAGAGCGCAATTTTTGTGTAATGGCCAATCAGGTGACCCCAGCGGTCTGACTTTTTGTAATCCGGGCGACGTCGTGGATTTTTACAGCGCAGGGGGAGGCGGATACGGCAATCCTCTGGAAAGAGACTCCCAAGAAGTTAGCAGGGATGTGATGCTCGGATATGTCAGCATCCAAAAAGCCCGCGAAAACTACGGTGTTGTAATTGATCATGCAAACCTGAACGTTGATCAAGTTGAAACCCAAAAACTCCGTGCATCCCGGGCCAGAGATACGGATGATTAAAACCCCCATTCCAGATTCAATGAATCTATCAACGGAAATGATCTACCGGAGATAATGGTATTTTAATACGTGTTGCAAATAATATATCAGAAATTCAAGGTGTTAACCGCAATTTTGGACCAAAGGAGGGATTAAATGGGTAAGACCTTTATGCCGCCTTTTACAAGCCTCAATCAATTAAAAGAACACCAGTTAAAAGGCCTCCGGTGGACGGTTGCCCATGCCTACAATGGTTCATTGTTTTATAAAAAACGACTGGATGAATCAGGTCTGACGTCGGCTGATGTCCGGACCCTGGATGATATCCGGTTACTGCCCTTCACCACTGCTGACGATTTACGGCAAGGTTATCCCATGCCCCTTCTGTCGGTTCCCGAATCCGAGGTGGTGAGAATCCATGCCTCATCCGGCACCACGGGCAAGAAAAAGGTTCTGGCCTATACCCAAAAAGATATCGATGACTGGCTTCATATGTTCGCCCGATGTTATGAGATGGCCGGGTTAACCAAGGACGACCGGGTTCAAATTGCCGTTGGATACGGAATATGGACCGCCGGTTTTGGATTCCAACTGGGATGCGAAAAACTGGGTGCCATGGCCATCCCGGTAGGACCCGGCAACCTGGATATGCAGTGCCAGTTTCTGGTGGATCTTCAGTCAACGGTGATGTGCTGCACAGCTTCCATGGCCCTGCTGATGGCTGAAGAAATCAATAGGCGCAACCTGAAGGACAAAATTGCGCTTAAAAAGATCATCTTTGGTTCTGAGAGAAGCAGCCTGGCTATGCGTCAGCACATAAAGGAGCTTATGGGCCTGGAAGACATGTTTGATATCACCGGTATGACAGAACTGTATGGCCCGGGTACCGGACTGGATTGTCCCAGACACGAGGGAATCCACTATTGGGCCGACAATTATATTCTGGAGATCCTGGATCCGGAAACGCTGGAACCGGTACCCACGGGACAGATCGGTGAAATGGTCGTAACCACGCTTTGTAAGGAGGCGGCGCCGCTTATACGCTATCGTACCCGGGATCTTACCCGGTTGATTGATCATCCATGCTCCTGCGGCAACATATTGCCGATGCATGACAGATTACTGGGGCGCTCGGATGATATGATCATTTACCGTGCGGTGAATATTTATCCGGGGCAGATTGACGAGGTATTGTCAGCGGTACCCGATATCGGCTGTGAGTATCAGGTGATATTAGACCGGGGTGAAGACGGCCGTGATTACATGGCCCTTCGATTGGAATGCTGCCAGGAAGCCGACAAGTCTAAATTTGCGGGAATCGCCCAAATGGTGGCTAAAGAAATCAAAAAACAGGTCATGGTCAGTTGTGAGGTGGAAATTGTGGATCATTGTTCCCTGCCGCGGTCGGAAAGGAAGTCCCAGCGGATTTTTGACAATAGGCCTGAATGATTTATTTTCTGCCGCATTCATTGCGCTTTGTTCGATTTTTGCGGTCTAAATAAATCAGGGGTCGGGGAGTTTTTTTGATCCGCCATAGGTCTTTGGCGGACTGCATGGGCCGCGATAGCGAGTGCAATCCCCGCAGTTAGCAGCGGGGTTAGC
>CAMYNZ010000118.1:0-779 GCA_947259865.1 uncultured Desulfobacterales bacterium
ACTAGAATTATTTGTTTTTTTCTAAAGTGGATCACCCGATTGGCCGATTAAACTGTATACGCTCCGTTAATGTTTTTAGATATAAGATTCTACTTAAAATTAAACTCGTATGGGGTACCGATATGGGAGTCACGCCGACCAGTAAACTGGAAAGCGGTATGGTATTAGCCGGTGAGGTCAGGGATATAAACGGCAGACTGCTTTTGGCCGAAGGTGAAGTACTGCAACAGACCCACATCAGGGTGCTTAAGATGTGGGGGGTGTCTGAGGTTAACATTGTCGGTGAGGTAGATATCCAGGCGAGCGCTGAAACCGACATCGATCCGGATGTGTGGAAAGAGACCAAAGATTATACGGCCCTGATATTTAGACATGTTGACCTTGATCATCCGGCCCTGGGTATTTTGTTTGATTTGTGTGTGTTGTTTAGAAGCAAGCACAATGGTTTGGTCAGCGGAAGTGACATAACACCCGGAGAATATGACGACTCAAAAAATCACATCAAACGGGAAATCCTCAAAAAGATAAATGACCGGCAGATTCAGTTGCCTGAAATACCTTCAATTGTGTTTGAATTAAACGAAGTTATCGAAGATCCGATGGCGTCATCCGAAAATATTGCTGAGGTCGTAAATAAAAGCCCGAGCTTGACGGCCAATTTACTGAGAATTGTTAACTCTCCGCTGTACGGCTTTCCGAACAAAGTCGATAAAGTGTCCCGGGCCGTAACCTTGATCGGTACCAAAGAAATCTCCAGTTTGGCACTGGGCATCGTGATG
>CAMYNZ010000118.1:791-10651 GCA_947259865.1 uncultured Desulfobacterales bacterium
ACATCCTTGCACACAATTTTCGGCTTATTGGCCTGTGGGGTGATATCCAGAATATTGGCTGCTCGAAAGAATTTAAGAGAAACCGAACAGTTGCTCGTCGCCGGGTTATTGCACGATATCGGCCGGCTGGTCGTTTATGCCTACTTTCCCGAGTTAGCCCGGAAACTATTAAACCGGGCCTTTGTATCGAACCAGATACTTTATCAAGAAGAACAAGCGTATCTGGGTTGCCAGCACACGGATGTTGCAAAGTATTTGTTGCATAAATGGAAACTACCCAGTAATATTGAAAATAACGTCGTACACCATCACAATCCGTCAGCCGCAGAAAATAACGAACAGGCCGCCATTGTTCATCTGGCCGATATCATCGTCAACGGATTGGGTTTCGGAACCAGTGGAGAACGCTTGGTTCCGCCGCTGGATACGGAATCCTGGGACAACCTCAAACTTTCACCGAACTGTTTTGAATCCGTAATTGAACAGGCAACCCACCAGTTGTTTGCGCTTGAAGTATTCTTGCAGGGTCTGGAAACCAGATGAATGTCGAAAAAGACATAGATATCCAGAAGTTGTATCAGCGTATTGCCTATCTTGAGCAGAACAGGCGTTTTATCCAGAACGCCCTGGAAATGGCGCTTTCACTGGGAGATTTTCAGCAGAACATCAACAATGGTCACGGCCCTGAAAAGATCTTACAGGAAGCTGATGTGCGAGTTCAGCAACTATTCCCCTTTGATGCAACTGCCCTGTACCTTGTCGAGGAGGATAAAGCCAACTTTCAACTTGGAGTTTGCGAACCGCCTTATCTAAAGGAATTCGTAAATGCGGAAGTTGAATCCATGATCGATAAGGGTAATTTTGCATGGGCCGTAAGGGAGCGAAGGGGTATTTTCGTCCCGTCAAAAGATCGTTCCCGCAGATTTGTGCTGCATGTGATCGCAACCAGTTCACGCATCCGGGGAATGTTTGTAGGATTATTGGCCGGTAAAGGCAAAAAAATTCCGGATAGTGCACTTATTCTATTATCGATTGTTCTTCTGAACACAGCCAGTGCACTGGAAAGTCATGAATTCTATAAGCTCATGCGTGACCAGAATAAAATCCTGCGACAAAAAATTGAAAAAAGAACCCGGGAACTGGCTCGTTCTGAAAGACAGCTCCAACAGATTGATAAAATACAGGCGATCGGTACACTGGCCGGTGGTATTGCCCACGACTTTAACAATATTTTATTCCCTATCAGCGGTTATACCGAGATGTCCATTGACGATGCACCTGAAAACAGCGAGATACGAACGAACCTGGAGAAGGTGTTAAAAGCTACCGGCCGGGCACGGGACCTGGTGGATCAGATATTGACGTTCAGCCGTCAGAGCAGCCAGGAATATAAACCGCTCAGAATCCAACCGATTATTAAGGAAGCTTTCAAACTGTTACGCGCAACGTTGCCGACCACGATTGAATTCACCCGCAACATCGACAGCCGTTGCGGTGCCACTACCGGCAATCCCACCCAGATCCACCAGGTGATCATGAACCTCTGCACCAATGCGTTCCATGCGATGCAGGACAAAGGCGGCAGACTCGAGGTCAATCTCTCCGAGGTGGATCTTGGCGCTGATGAAATTCTCGATAAAATGGTCATGAACCCGGGCAAGTATCTCCGCCTGGAAGTAATCGATACGGGTCAGGGCATGCAACCGGAGGTGCTGGCGCGGATTTTCGAACCGTATTTTACCACCAAAGATCCTGGAAAAGGAACCGGTCTGGGGCTGTCGGTTACCCACGGTATTGTCAAAAGTCACGGCGGAGATATAAAGGTATCCAGTCAACCGGGAAAGGGAACCACGTTTCATGTTTATTTTCCGTTGATCGAGCACGTCATTACTGAAGCCCAATCCGTGTCGACTGAAATAGCCGCCAGAGGCACGGAGCACATCTTGCTTATCGATGACGAAATCCAGATTGTTCAAATGGAACAACAGATGTTGCAACGGCTCGGTTACAGCGTAACGATTCGCACCAACAGCCTGGACGCTCTGGAAACATTCGCCCGGCAACCCCATAAATTTGACCTGGTGATCTCCGACATGACCATGCCGGATATGACAGGTGTGGATCTGGCGCCGCAACTTTTAAAGATCAGACCCGACATTCCCATTATCCTCTGTTCCGGATTCAGCGAAGTCATTGCAGAAGATACGGTCAAATCCATCGGCATTCGGGAATTCATTCAAAAACCGATTGCGATCAACGACCTTGCCATGACCATGCGAAAGGTCCTGGACAATAAAAAAAGTTGATAGCATTGGGTTTGCGGTCAATCAGAATGCTACCGTGTTTTGAATGCATAGGGACAACGCTCGTTGAGCGGGCAGGTCGGGCATTTCGGCTTCCGGGCCGTGCAGGTTTCTCTTCCAAAATAGATAAGCTGAAGGGAAAAATCGCTCCAATCTTTTTTGGGGATTATTTTCATAAGATTGTGTTCAATTTTGACCGGTTCCTGGTTCAAGGTCAGTTTGAGCCGCTGTGAAATCCTGGCTACATGGGTGTCGACCACCAGACCCGGAATACCAAAGGCGGCCCCCAGCACCACGTTGGCGGTCTTTCGTCCGACGCCCGGCAGTTTAATCAACTCCTCCATTGAGGCCGGCACCTTACCATTATAATTTTCTTTTAACTTTCTGGCACAGTTTTTAATATTTTTGGCCTTGTTGCGGAAAAATCCGGTCGGGCGAATAAGCGTTTCAATCGTTTCAAGTGGTGTTTTGATAAAATCATCGGGGGTTCTCAGCGTTTTAAATAACTGTCGGGTTACGCTGTTTACCTGTTTATCGGTGCACTGGGCGGAAAGAATCGTTGCTACCAAAAGTTCAAAGGAATTGCGATAAAAAAGCTGTGTCTTGACTTGGGGATAAGTCAATCTTAGTATTTTTCGTATCGCATCAGCTCTTGGTTTGAGTTTCATCGTTGATCTCTTGTCCGGAGAACTCTATCCGTTCGGTAAAATCGATAGACAACATGTGACTAGCAGCTGTCTCAAAAATAGCAGATCGCGTTCAATGGCCCCGCTGAAGCGGGATTACATATCTAATTTAAACAGATTAATGTATGCATCAAGGCGTCCTGTGGCTTGAAAGCGGAGTCCGCCAACGCACTCTGGCGGATGAACGTACACCTCGTGGCTGGAAGCCACTCCCACTAATTGTTAAACATCATGGTATTTACTAAACCCTTCCAATATGAACAGTGGGAGCGGCATCTTGCCGCGATTAATCAGCATTCCAAGCCGCGGGACAACACAGCCATTGGGCGCTAGCCCGCCAAAGATCTCTGGCGGATAAAATGCATTTTTGAGATAGCTTTAAATAACAAACGGTCAATAACATGATATCACAATCAAAGAAAGTGCGAGCCCTGGGGCTGTGCTCCGGGGGCCTGGACAGCATGTTAGCCGGTTTGATACTGCGCGATCAGGGCATAGACGTCGAATGGATTACCTTTGAAACCCCTTTTTTCTCTGCTGCCAGGGCCCGGAAAGCCTCTCGCCTCACCGGTATACCCATAACCGTCAAATCCATCACGCCTGAATATTTAGAAATGTTAAAAAATCCCCCGGCTGGTTACGGGAAATACATGAACCCCTGTCTGGACTGTCATACCATGATGTTCAAACTTGCCGGGGAAATGATGAAAGAAAAAGGATTTGATTTTCTATTCAGCGGCGAGGTTCTCGGTCAACGTCCCATGTCCCAGACCAGGCCATCCTTGCGATATGTGGAAAAGCATTCGGGCTTTGACGGTTACATTCTGCGCCCCCTCTGTGCCAGGAAGTTGCCTGAAACAATTCCGGAAAAGCAGGGCCTGGTAAATCGTGAGCTGCTGCTGGGTTTGGCGGGCAGATCCCGCAAACCCCAAATAAAACTGGCCAAAAACTTTGGTATAGAAGAATATCCCACCCCGGCTGGGGGCTGCCTGCTCACCGATAAGGGTTTTTCGCGCCGCTTGCAGGACTTTTTTGAACACCAGACGACCTGGACCGAAAACGAGCTATGTCTTTTAAGGCATGGGCGCCATCTTCGCGTGAAGGAAAACACCAAAATAATCATTGGCCGAACCCAGGAAGACAATCAGAATATACTCAATTACCACGACCCCAACGCCGATACGATTATAGAAGTAAAAGATTTCCCGGGACCGGTTACACTGGTGCCCCGGGGCGGCAGCAAGGAAATGCTAACCCTGGCGGCATCTATTTGCGTGGGATACAGCAAGGCACCGGGTTTAGCACCGGTGGAAGTATCCATTACCAGTTCGAAAAATTGCCGAACCATCACGGTGCTTGGAATCCCGCCCAAAGATATCCAACATTTTATGGTATAAACCAAGCCGCAGAAGAACTAGGCTACCTTAATAATATTGACGGGTATATGTATGTAATTCGGGTTTGTTTCAAAACGTGAACATCGAACATCCAGCGCCCAACGTCCAACGCCGAATGAAAAAAAAGCCAATTGCTTAACATTGAACACCTATTTTTGTCTCTTCATCTTTTCTAATTCAACATTCAATGTTGGACGTTCGATGTTGGACGTTCTTTTTTTCCTTTGCCTGTGGGCCCTTAGTTGACCGCAGGCTGCAGATATATCTTCGCCCTTGCTACGGCGGACAATGGCCGTGTAGTTGTTTTTCAACAAAATTTGCAAAAACCGGGTGATCACGGATTCATCCGGTCGTCTGAATTCACTGCCCTCAAAAGCGTTAAACGGGATCAGATTTATTTTGGCCCTTACCGGGTGCAGGAGCTTTGCAAGCCGATGGGCATCTTTTTCCGAATCGTTAATCCCTTTTAAAAGAATGTATTCAAAAGTGATCCGACGGTGAGGCTTTAAAGGATAACGGCGGCATGCTTCCAGCAATCTTTCGATAGGGTACGTGCGATTTATGGGCATTAGCCGGTTTCGGGTGCTGTTATCCGCAGCATTCAAAGATATGGCCAGGCTTACCGCGGTGTCTCGTCCTAAATCGGGAAGTCTGTCAACCAGTCCCGCAGTCGAAAGGGTAACTCTGCGCTTCGCAAAACCGAGTCCCTGGGTTTTATGGGTTAGGGTATCAATGGCCTTTACCACATTGGCATAATTTGCCAGAGGCTCCCCCATCCCCATCAGCACGATGTTGCTCAGATGCCGGGGATCGTCCAGTGCCTTTTGAATATCACGCACCTGGGCGATAATCTCACCACTGGTCAGGTTGCGCGCCAGCCCTCCCTGCCCCGTGAAACAAAATCGGCAGCCCAGGGCGCACCCGACCTGGCTGGATATACACAGGGTGAGATGACCCCGCTCGGGAATCAGCACGCTTTCGATCAAGTTCCCGTCCGAAAGTCTGAACAAATATTTCTTTGAACCATCCCGGGATCTTTTAACCCGAATTTTTTCCAGGCGGTCTATCGAAAAACGTGAAACAAGCAGTTTGCGATTTTCTTTGCTCAAATCGGTCATCGTTTCAAAAGCATCAACCTGTCGCTGATAAATCCATTGCAGGATCTGCGCGGCGCGATATGAGGCAATGCCATGTTCATCGAGCCATGCGGTAAGCTGGTCTTTGGACATTTCTTTTATGTCTGTCTTGGGTATCATTTTGTTTGCATTGATCCGGCTGTTGCGCTATTTGGACAAGGTGCCATGGCGTTCGGGGGACCTTCCATAAAAATTTGATATTATGCTGCCGTTATTTATCTTGACATAACATGGTTATCATATTACGTTAAAAGTTTTAAATATTATTGATATAATTGAATAAAATCAGGTTTGTTCATGTTTGAAAATCTAAGCGACAAGCTTAACATAATATTCAAAAAGCTAAAAGGGCACGGCAAATTATCTGAAAAGAATATCGAGTCGGGCCTAAAAGAAGTCCGCATGGCGCTGCTGGAAGCGGACGTTCATTACCGGGTCGTCAAAAAACTCATCGCCGATATAAAAAAGCGCGCCCTGGGCCAGGACGTCATGGATAGTCTGACGCCCGGCCAGCAGGTCGTAAAAATCGTCAATGCTGAGCTGACACAACTTATGGGTTCCCGCAATGAAGCCCTCAACCTTTCAGGCACCCAGCCCGTGTCTGTCATGCTGGTGGGTCTGCAGGGTTCTGGTAAAACCACGACCGCCGGTAAACTGGCTGTATATCTAAGAAAAACAGGGAAGAAACCCTATCTGGTTCCGGCGGATGTGTATCGTCCTGCGGCTATTGATCAACTCATAAAATTGGGCGATCAGCTGAACGTCCCGGTTTTTCCGGCAACGGTTGATATGAAACCGGTAAGGATATGCCAGGATGCGCAATCAGCCGCTCACAAAGCCGGATACGATGTCATGCTGCTGGACACAGCCGGACGCCTGCATGTGGATACAGAATTAATGGCTGAACTTGAAGCCATCAAGAAAGCGATCAGACCATCCGACATATTGTTGGTAGCAGATGCCATGACCGGCCAGGATGCAGTCAACATTGCAAAATCATTCGACAGCGCACTGGATATCGGCGGGGTTGTATTATCCAAATTGGATGGCGACGCCCGGGGGGGTGCCGCCCTTTCCATCAAAGCCATCACCAACAAGCCCATAAAATTTGTCGGTGTAGGCGAAAAACTCAACCAGCTGGAGCCCTTCCATCCGGATCGGATGGCTTCCCGCATCCTGGGTATGGGAGACGTTCTCACATTAATTGAGAAGGCCCAGTCAGTGGTTGACGAAAAGCAAGCGGCCGAACTCGAAAAGAAACTGCGCAAAAGCCAGTTCACGCTGGAGGACTTTCGAAACCAGATGGTCCAGATTCGCAAAATGGGTTCTTTAGCGGATCTGCTCAAGATGATGCCCGGTATCGGCAACATCAAACAACTCAAAAACCTCGAGGTAGACGACAAAGAACTGGTCAAAATCGAGGCCATCATTAATTCCATGACACCTCTGGAACGGCAAAAACACGCCATCATCAATGGAAGCCGTCGCAAGAGAATTGCCCGGGGCAGCGGTACGCGGATTCAGGACGTAAATCAACTTTTAAAAAATTACACGCAAGTTATGAAAATGATGAAAAAGCTAAATAAGGGCGGTATGCGCGGTATGGGCCGCGGCATGCTGCCCCTCTAAAGGAGAATCAAATGGCAGTTAAGATCAGATTGGCAAGACACGGCGCTAAAAAAAGACCTTTCTACCGAATTGTGATAGCTGACAGTGAATCCCCGAGGGATGGTAAATACCTGGAAAATGTCGGTACCTATAACCCCCTGGTGGATCCGGTCGAAGTTTCCTTGAAAAAAGAACGAATCAAATACTGGATGGATCAAGGTGCCAAGCCTTCAGATACCGTTAAAAGTCTTTTGAAAAAGGAGGGTTTTTTTGCTACGACAGCCTAAATAGCATCGACACCCCTTCGCGCAACCGCCAACAAAGGAGATGGGGCTATGAAAGATCTGATCAGTTACATTGCGCAAGCACTGGTTGATCAACCGGAACAGGTATCCGTTTCAGAGGTTGAAGGTAATCAAACATCGGTACTCGAACTTAAGGTTGCCAAAGAGGATCTGGGGAAAGTCATTGGAAAGCAGGGCAGAACTGCCCGTGCCATGCGCACCATCCTGAGCGCGGCTTCTGCCAAAATTAAAAAACGTACCGTCCTGGAGATTATAGAATAATCCGGTGGAAAAGAATGGGTTCATCCCTGTTGGAAAGATTATCGGTGTCCACGGTCTGAATGGGACGATCAAGATATATTCATATGCTGAATCTCTGGCCGTATTCGAACCGAACAGTTCCATACTATTGACAGCGGCCGGCGGCTGGAGAGAAATTTACACCATAAAATGGGTTAAACCCCACTCCCGGGGCATACTGCTGGGTCTGAAAGAAGTAACGAACCGCGACCAGGCTCAGAAGCTGGTGGGTTCAGAAATTCTAATCGAGCGGACCAGACTGCCTGAACCGGAAAATGGCGCCTTTTACTGGTGTGACCTTATCGGGCTATCCGTATTCTCTTCTGAAGGCGAGTACCTGGGACAGGTGGCCTCGATTATTGCCACCGGAAGCAACGACGTGTATGTCGTAAAAAACCCTGAGAAATTGAAAAACAATGAAATTTTAATTCCTGCGATTGAATCGGTGGTACAAGAAATAGATCTGGAAGGGCAAATCATACGGGTAGATTTGCCCGAGGGATTATGATCAGATCCAAACCGCAGAGCCCACCGCAATCATTCCGGAAGTCAACGACCACCCGGTTGGTAGGGCAAGAAAGCGAATTTAATTAAACAATTATCGATATTTAATGAACTTTATCGTCCTGACAATCTTTCCCCAAATGTTTGATGTCTTTTGGGACCACGGTATAATCAAAAGGACGATAGATCAAAATCTGATTACCGCAAACGCGTTAAACATCAGAGATTTTGCATCCGGCAAACACCGTATGACTGACGACAGGCCCTACGGTGGCGGTTGCGGAATGGTTATGAAGCCCGAGCCGCTGGTCGGTGCATTGAGGGCTGCCCGAAAAAAACTGCCCGAGGCGAAAACAATTCTGTTGACACCCCAGGGCCTTGTTTTTAATCAAAACACGGCCCACGAATTTAAGGAATATGACGGGCTGATTCTGGTCTGCGGCCGCTATGAGGGCGTAGATGAGCGAGTCTGCCATAGCTTGATCGACTTCGAGATTTCAACCGGGGATTATATCCTCACCGGTGGAGAACTGTCAGCCATGATAATCATTGACGCAGTCACCCGGCTGATTCCAGGTGCCCTGGGCGGTGAAGATTCTGCGGAAAAAGATTCGTTTTCAGACGGGCTTTTGGAACATGCCCAATACACCCGGCCCCGGGAATTTGAGGGCCAAGCGGTACCGTCAATACTGCACTCAGGCAATCACCGGCAAATCGAGAAGTGGCGGTTGGAATCATCTCTGATTCGCACCTTTTTGAAAAGAAGGGATCTGTTGGAAGATAAACGTCTGAACAAACAGGAGATAGACATTTTAAAAAAATGGTGCTCGGATATTGACAAAATTATACGCGCCCAATCTTCACGTGGCACTGGTCCATCACCCGGTGCTCAATAAAAACAACGATATCATTGCGTCTGCGGTGACAAACCTGGATCTGCATGATATCGCAAGAGCCGCAAAAACTTACGGGGTAAAATCATTTTATGTCGTTACCCCTCTGAAAGACCAGACCGCGCTGGTGGCCAAAGTTATTTCTCATTGGACCAACGGCGCAGGGTCCGTCTACAATCCCAAAAGGCGGCAGGCGCTTGAGCTGATAAGGGTGCAGGAAACACTTGAAGCCGTAATCGAAGATATTCGAAACAACAGCGATCACGATAAAAAACCAAGAACCGTTGTGACCAGCGCCAGGGATAACCACGTAAACCTGAGTTTTTCCGGGTTTTATGAACTGCTAAAGGCTGGGAACCCGTATCTGCTGGTTTTAGGAACAGCCTGGGGGCTTTCAGAAAGTATAATTGTCGGTGCTGATTACGTTCTTGAAGCGGTGAAAGGAAATACGAAATACAATCATCTTTCGGTTCGGTCGGCAGCGGCCATAATTTTAGATAGAGTGTTAGGTAAAATCGACTAGGCGTTATCTCAACCCTATAGATTGCGTTTTTAATCAGGGCACAATATTCGGTTGAGCCTGTTTGCCCGTTAAGCCGGTTGTGCCCGGAAAAAAGGAATCCATCCGTATTTTAATCCCGCCATAAGCGGGAGCAACGGGCTCAACGGGTCAACCTTTTCGAGCGTCAGAATTCTAATGAAGGCAGCAACACAGTAAGTAGGCGCTAGATGTAGCCATGAGATAACTC
>CAMYNZ010000119.1 GCA_947259865.1 uncultured Desulfobacterales bacterium
CATACTCAATCGCACTCAACCATAAGTAAGGAGCAAAACATGAAATGTGTATTAGCGGCAGTATTAATCGTGATGGTTGGAATTTTTGGGATGGTACCTGCTGCTTGGGCGCAGGATTTGAACGATCAAAAATTTGCGGTTGGTTTTCGCGGCGGTGTTTTTTTAGCTGATGGTGAACCGTCAAACGATTTGCCCATGTTTGGTATCTACGGCCGTTACAATTGGAGCGAGAAATGGAATTTGGGTCTTTCCCTTGATTATCTTTCGGGTGATTTTGAGAGACCGTACAAACTATTGGGTATAACATCCACCGCTGAATTGGATGCCGATATGACGAATATTATTATCTCTGTATGGGGCGAGAGGGAATTCAGCCTAAAATCACAAAAACTAAGGTCTTACATCGCAGGGGGTATGGGTATAGGTCTGGTTGATGCTGACGATGTAAGTGGAACTGTTGCCGGTGGCGGTCTGTTCGACATTAAAACAGATGCAGGCACCGAATTTATACCGGCACTGGCAGTGGGTTTAAGATACCTGCTTGGTGAAGGCTGGGAGGCTGAAATCGCCGGGCGTTACAGTTATCATATAGCCGACTGGGATGTGGAGGACAGAATATCAGGAAAATCTGAGGGAGTTGACAACTATTCGACCTACGGATTTTATGTAGGATTGGGATTTCGATTTTAATCAAGCAGGGAGCGTTATATCCTGACGGGCTGTGGCCCAAATGGTATTAGATTTTGTTGCCTAACTCTGACTTTATAATTAGGCGCTTATTTGTGATTTTTTGGATTTTGTGGCAAGACACATTGGTAACCGATTATGATGCCCTTATAGAGAAGATGCTGGATGCCGGTTTCTGCCTGCCCGCCATCGCGAGCCGCTCAGGCGAGGCGGGCGGGGATACTGGATACTTAAAGGTAATTATCTTTTTTTATCCGACATCAAGCATCCCCGCCCGCCTTGCCTGCCCTCGGCCATGAGCTCGGGCCGAATGGAGCGGCTCGCGATGGCAGGCAGGATCCAGTATCTGAGACTCTCTGAAATAAGCGTTCGTTTTCAGTTGTTGGTTCAAAGTTTCGGGTTCAAGGTTCATAGTTAAAAACAGATATTATCCTCAATTCAACTTGGAACGTTGAACTTTGAACCCTGAACCTTTTCTGTTCCGACTTGTCCGGGTAGGGCTCTAATAATAAACCCTGCGATCCTGTCAGGGTTTAAGAGGTTATGATCAATATGCGTTTGTTGCTGGTCGAAGACGACCTCAAAATTGCACTGTTTATCAAAACCGGCCTGGAAGAAACCGGTTTTGCTGTGGATCATGTGACCAACGGCGAAGACGGACTGCACATGGCATTAACAGAGCCGTACGATTTTGCCATAATCGATATCATGCTCCCCAAACTTGATGGATTGAGTATTATTGAAGCGTTGCGTAAAGAAAAGAACAACCTGCCGGTGATCATATTGAGTGCAAAAAGAACCGTTGATGATCGCGTAAAAGGTTTAAATATCGGTGGTGATGACTATTTGACCAAACCGTTTTCATTTTCCGAACTTCTGGCCCGTGTCCAGGCACTTATCCGACGGGCCAGCAATGTTTCAAACCCTTCAACCCTTATCCTAGCAGACCTGACACTTAATATTCAAACCCGAAAAGTCATTAGGGCCGGCGAAGAAATTGACCTGCAGCCCCTTGAGTTTTCCCTGCTGGAGTATTTGATGCGCCATTCTGGAACCGTCGTCTCGAAAACGATGATTATGGAACATGTATGGGATTATAACTTTAATCCGATGACAAACGTGGTGGAATCCCGTATTTGTTATTTAAGAGAAAAAGTGGACAAAAAATTTGACAATAAACTGATTCACACGGTTCGTGGAGTTGGATATGTTCTTAAAGAAAATACATAATTTGAAAAGTTCGTTATTATTTCGCTTAACGATTCTGTACGCCATAACCTTTACTATCTTGTCGTCGATATGTTTTATGGTTTTCTACTACCGTATCTATTCGGTCACCATGGATCGTATGGATATAGAATTGCTTGACGAAATCAAAGAGTATTCTGCTGAAATGGCGGAGACAGGTTTAGAGGGCGTCAAATCGGAAATCGCAGAGGAGGCCGAGTCTGAAGATCCGGATGAAGAGTTTTATCGACTCATCAATTTAAAAGGTGAAATTCTCACCAGCACTGATATGTCCTCCTGGGGCAGCGTGGATACATCTTCAAGCCTGTCAAAGTTGCAGGATGAGGCAATTCAGTATATCACTCAAACCATAACCACTCCGGGGCGTGATTATAAGGCCCGAATGATTTCAGCGCTAATCGGACCCGATACAGTCTTGCAAATTGGAGAGACACTTGAGGAAGCCGATGATTATTTAGAGATATTTCGAACATTGTTTACAATACTCATCGTGATCTTAATCATGGTCTCAGCGCTCATCGGATGGTTTCTGGCACGGCAGGCCCTGACTGACATGGAAGCGGTTACACAAACCGCGGAAGATATATCGAGGGGGTCATACGACAGGAGAGTACAGATCAAAGCCCGCTTCAAAGAGATTGAGAGACTGGCTGCCACATTTAACAGAATGCTGGACCGCATCCAGATTTTGCTGCGGTCCATGAAGGAAATAAACGATAATATTGCCCATGATCTCAGAAGTCCGCTTGCCAGAATTCGCGGTATCGCCGAAATGACGCTGCTCAAGGAAAAACCTATCGAAGATTACAAGGACATGGCCGCCAGCACCATGGAAGAATGCGATGCCTTGATCGATATGATCAATACGATGCTGGACATCACTGAGGCTGAAGCGGGGGTAAACAATGTTCATCCGGAAGAATTTGAAATGGTTGCGTTAATCCACGAGGCTTGTGAAATTTTCCGTCCGCTGGCTGACGAAAAAAAGATACACTTGAAAATCAATCTGCCTGATTCCGTCATTTTTAAAAGTGATAGGAAAAAGATGCAGCGGATTGTGACGAATATACTGGAAAACGCAATAAAATATACTCCTGAACGCGGTGTGGTTACGGTGTCGGCCAATGCACACAACGGAAAGATTCGGATCGATTTTGAAGACACCGGGGTTGGGAGTTCTGAAGACGACCTACCCCACATATTTAAGCGTTTTTACCGTTGCGATCGAAGCCGGTCCCAGGGCGGCGTCGGGCTGGGCCTGAGCTTGACCAAAGTTTACACCGAATCCATGAAAGGCGAGATCCGTGTGAATAGCACCATCAATCAGGGGACCACCTTTAGCCTGAGCTTTGTTCGATAACGGGTATCGTTAGAACTCCAGCGCCAGCTGCAACCGGAACTCGTTTTGCGCATCTGCAGCATTGCTGCCGCTTTCCTTTTCAAATCTGGAGTGCCGGTATTCAAACGAAAAGGCGGCAAAGTCAAAAAAGGAATAATTGAATCCGGCCAGATAACGGTCATCCAGAGATTCGTCCTGGTCGCCACTGCGATCATCATTAAAAACCTCGTAACGGGTGGCAAGTTCTAATTTTTCCGATGGTTTAAAGGTAAGTGCCACAAACCAGGCATTTTCCATATTTTCCTTTCCGTCCAGCCCCTTTTCTCGCTCAAGGGCGCTGATGTACTCAGCGTCAAAGCCGAACTTCCAGACATTTAATGTGAGCGCACCCCCCAGGGAGCGATTACGGTTGTCATCACCGGGTTCGCTATCATAAAAAGCGGTCAGGCTGAGCATTTCTTCCAATGGCTCAAGCCTGACCGTGGCAATAAATGAACTGACATCATCGTCTTCCACCCGGCCGGGGCTGAACTCATGTGTTCCGAAATCTTCAAGGTTTTCAATAATATTCTGGCCTTCATAAGCGGTAACCGAGATATCCAGACCGTATAAATCCGGGGCCAACCCCAGAGTAACACCCACGTCATCGATTTCGTAGAGATCTTCGGTAATTGTGCCGCTAATCATGGGATCTTCAAATACACCAAACGGCAGGACGGTTTTGCCGCCGATAAAGTACAGGGGCAACCGCGGGAATTTCAAAGTCGCGATGGCTTCATCTAAATTTATGTTTTCGTCTCCGCCTTCCCGCCCCAGATCCTCTGTATTTACCACGATCCTGGCCATGGCCCACTTGTTAAATACGACCCGGAAGGCGAGCTCCACGGAACTGAGGTAAAGATCTGAAGTACCGTCACTATTGTCATTGGCCGTGTCGGAAACATCAACGTAATCGTAATTAAATTCCACAACACCACCCAACGTGACCTTCGCAGCGAAGGTTTTCAGACTTGTTGAAATTTCTTCGAGTTTTTCGTTTGTTTCTTCTAAATCTTCAATCTTTTCCGAACCTTGTTTAATCAAAAAGGATTCAGACCCTTTAGCGTCCGCCGATAAAACAGGCGATAGGGCAACAACCATAACAAAAAATACAAACCACCCAGGCATCTTTTTCATAGGATTATAATTCATAGGATTATAATTTTTCGAGTTCCACGGGCACAGGGCCTGCGATTCCGATAAATACAAAACGATCGGTGCCGGTATTGCGCATTCCGTGCCTTTGCCCGGCTTTGGCCAGAACCGCCATTCCCTTTTTGATAGGAACCTCCTGACCGTCTTCCGCGAAGTACAGCCCTGATTCTCCTTGCAGGCAAATCCAGACATCGTCGGCATTGGGGTGGCGATGATGAAACACTTCTTGCCCGGGCTCCAGACACCAGAGGGCGCTCAATGTTTTATCCGTGTTATACACTTCAATTTTTTGAGACGTTTCACCAAATTTTGCCAGCGCATCAAGATCAAAAACCCTGTCTTCCATTTATCACCTCCGGTGTTTATAAAGTTCCTTTTGAAATAATTGTTAATCCTCCTGCGGCCACTGGATATTCTGACGATCTTCGGCAAAATAGCAGAACCGGTCCCATTCAAATTCCCTAAAACTGACCGGACAGCGAAGTTTGACCTTCCGATCGGATACACCGATAACTTCCCAATCGCCATTGCGCGGACCGCCTTCGATATGAATCTTTTGACCGACTGAAAATGTGTAAGGTTTAAATATGGTGACGTTATGTGTTTCCATGGGTTCACCTTGGATTAGGTTATGGCTTTTTGAAAAAAATACCCGCGTGTTTGATTCGTCAACTCCCGGTTTTTTGAAGGGCTTGCATCCCGGCGTTTACTATGGTGGCGAGTTCAATCACCCGATCTGCCAGCATTTTAGCCGACATAATCCCATAATCGTCCTCCAGAACGATATGGCGCGGTTCTTTTTCAAACCGGCCTTTGCCATCGCGGCTCGAACAGGCGGCTGCTCCCAGTTGATATAAACCGGAATTGGCAGGGATCATGCGGTGCACCTGAAACATTAAATTGATACTGGCCAGGGTTGTTTCTACCCCCCCGCCTCGAAAAAAAGCCACGGCCAAAGCCCCGCCGATTTTATTCTTAAGGGGTAATTTATAGTGCTTTCCGTGGACAAACGCCCTGGTCCGATCGATCATGTCGGCCATCAAACCCGAAAGTCTGCCAAAGTGAGACGGTGATGCCAAAAGGATGCCGTCCGCAGCCAGAAGCCTCGGATAGATATCGCTCATGCCATCATCCTGGGTGCAGTATTTTTCCTGGGTTTGACTCTTGACGCACCAATTGCAGTGATTGCAGGGCTGGATCTCTTCGTCTGTCAGGGCAACCAATTCGGTGCTAACAGCCTGATGCTGTTCGGCCTGAAAAAGCGCTTGTTTGAGAAGTTGGTGGGTATTGCCATTTTTAACCCGGCTGCCATGGATTCCCAATATGTTCACCATACCTCATGCCTCCTATCCAAATTCAAACCTTGGGTTGTTCCAATATCACCAGGGCGTCCACAGCCACGGGTTTGCCGGCGGAAATAATGATCGGGTTGATGTCAATTTCTTTGATCATTTCAAGTTCCAATCCGATTCGTCCGATCTTAATCAGCATATCGGCCAGCAGGTTTTTATCGGCTGCCGGCATGCCCCGGATGGGTTCTAATATTTTCTTTGCTTTAATGTCCTGCATCATCTCCAGGGCCTCCCGTTTTTCTAAAGGAGCGATGCGAAAAGCAATATCTTTAAGGATCTCGGTAAAAATCCCCCCCAGACCAAACATGACGCAGGGGCCGAACTGGGGATCCCGGTTGAGTCCCATCACCAATTCTCGTTGTCCTTTAACCATAGCCTGGACCAATACGCTATTTCCGGATCCGTTCATGCCGGCCAATATTTCCTCAAAAGCCGTTCTGGCCTCCGCATCATTTCTGATATCGACCTTGACCAGTCCCTTTTCCGTTTTATGAACGATTTGCGGGGCGCAGCCTTTGAGAACCACCGGATATCCAATTTTGTGGGCAGCCCTGAGAAGACCCTCAGGGTTGTTCACCAATGCTTCACGGGTAACCGGTATCTGGTAGGCGGCCAGCAGCTGTTTGGATTCATATTCAGAAAGCGTGGCTCTGTCTTCTTTTATCGCCTGGTCTATTACGCGCATGTTACCCCTCCATCATTAAAATTATTAGATGTATCTTTTCAATTTCACCGGAAAGCAGTTTGCGTGTCGCCTGTGGATACAGAATAGCACACTAGCTTATCTGAATTTGTTAAATAATAGTCCGGCTGTCAAGATCAATTAACAGGCGCGAATAAACGATTGAAAAATGCGGGTATGGTCTTATATATAGAATCATGAACTAAGATTCAAATATCTATAGCGCTTCAGAACCATCTGGTAGAATGATTCCGATATGTCATTACATTTAACTATGCGGCTCACCCCCTCCCAAACCCTCCCCCTTCAGGGGGAGGGCAGAGCTTGCCCCGCACTGGATACGGGGGTGGGGGTGGATTGCTGGTTGCAACGATAATTGCAAAACCTGCTACTGGACAAAAAAAAAGGGAAAGGAACCGATGATGCGGAAATTATCGATTTCTATATTTACTATGTTATTTTTTTGGGTTGTACCGCAAATTGTTTCTCCTGCCGATCTGCAAGATAGCTATTCGGGAATAATATGGGGCACCGACATAACCGCTCTAAAAAATTTTACAAAGATCGGGGGCAACGATCGTGTTAGTTATTATTTGAATCCGAACGAACTGCATAGCATAAACGATATAGACGTCCCTCATGTGGTTTATGGATTTTACAATGAAAAATTTTTTGCGGTCTTTGCTGTTATTGACATATTCGAGGTGTATAGCCAATTAAAATCTCAACTGTTGACCAAATTCGGTGATCCGCAAATAACCCTGACAGCACGACAAGAGCAGACCATATATCGATGGAAATACAAAGATATAAAAATTAAACTGAAGCTCCGCGGGACAGATGACAAAATGAAACTGGCCTTTTATTATACGCCGCTCTCCATTAAAATTGATGAAAACCGGGTAGAAGAATTGCATGAAAAGTCATATCGATTTTTCCCCATCAAAAAAGACAAGAAATGGGAAAGGATTCCGTTGCTTGAGTTTTAGATTTTATTGCTTTTTGTCCAGTTTTACATTCTTGATCGCAGCAAATTTTATATTGAAAACCTCTTGCCGGCAATCGCAATCACCGGCATTTAAGTCAGCCCCGCATCTTGAACAAAGGCCGCGGCAAGCCTCCACACATATGGGCTGCATGGGAATAGACATCACCACCTGCTCCTGAAGCGCATCCCGAAGATCGATCTTCCTGCCGCTAAACATAATTAAGCCGGCTTCTTCGGCACTGATCTCGATGTCATCCCCACCGGATGCTGTTGTCACTTCCGGCTTTTTCCGGGTATAGGTAATGACAAAATTGGCTCCCAGCGGGGTTTCAAATTGCTTTAAGCATCGACTGCATGTAAGCCGCACGCTGGCATCAAATCGACCTTCGACTTCAACAATTTCCTGGATGCGTATGGCCCGTACACGGAATCTGAGGGCAGCAGGGAAATAAATTTGGCCGACTTTGGCTATATTTTCAAGGATTGGAAAATTTGCCGGCTTTTCTTGAAATTCGATAGAGAGACCCTGATCCTTAATATCATCAATGCAAATGAGCATTACGGCCTCCTTTAGTCTATACGAATAAGAGGGCAACAAAAATGACAAAATCGTGACAACAAAGGTGTTTATGCCAGATTGGGCAAGATTCTGGATGCACGATGCTGGATGCTGGATAAGAAAAAGATAATTACCTTTAAAAACCAGTATCCCCGCCCGCCTCGCCTGAGCGGCTCGCGATGGCGGGCAGGCAGAAACCGGCATCCAGCATCTTCTCCATAAGGGCAGTACACTATTTTACCAATGATTCTTAAACCAAACCTTGAAAAAGTTATGCTATAAACGGCATTTTAATTTTCTTTATCAAATTTGGCAACAGAACTTTACAATTTTAAACCTCGAACTTGATCATCGGAATTTTTTCAGTTATTGATTGCAATAGAGGTGATTCGAATATGAAAACACCAAAAATTCAAAAGGACGCCCAGAATGCAGCCGCATCGGAAACCGGCCCGCCGCCCAGCTTTATCCGGGCAATTATTGCGGAAGACATGAAAACAAACAAATACGGGGGCAGAATACACACCCGTTTCCCGCCGGAACCGAACGGTTATTTGCACATCGGACATGCCAAATCCATTTGCCTGAATTTCGGTATTGCCGCCGAACACCCGAGCGGTCTTTGCAATTTGCGTTTCGATGACACCGACCCCAGCAAGGAAAGCATTGAATATGTGGAATCGATTAAAGCAGATGTGCGCTGGCTCGGATTTAATTGGCAAGATCGAGAGTATTATGCATCGGATTACTTTGAACAACTCTATCAATATGCCGTACAGTTAATTAAAAGCGGCAGGGCCTACGTTGACAGCTTAAGCTCTGATGAAATCAGACAATACCGGGGCACGTTAACTGAACCGGGCAAAAAAAGCCCATATCGCGACCGTTCGATTGATGAAAACCTGGACCTTTTCGAACGGATGCGGGCGGGCGAGTTCGAAGACGGGACCCATGTGCTGCGGGCCAAAATTGATATGTCCGCCCCTAATCTTTTGATGCGGGACCCCGCGCTCTATCGCATCAAGCATGTGGCCCATTACCGGACCGACACTACATGGTGTATCTATCCGATGTATGATTTCACCCACTGTCTTTCGGATTCAATAGAGAGAATCACCCATTCGTTATGTACTCTGGAATTTGAAATAAATCGTGAACTTTACGATTGGGTGCTGGACCGGTTAAACGTCTATCACCCCCAGCAGATCGAGTTCGCCCGTCTCAATCTGTCCTACACGGTTTTGAGTAAACGAAAACTGATAGATCTGGTGGAAGGCGGACATGTCGACGGTTGGGATGATCCCAGAATGCCGACTATTTCGGGGCTGGGCCGAAGGGGTTATACACCGGAGTCTATCCGAAATTTTTGTGATCGTATCGGGGTAGCCAAAAGCAACAGTGTTGTAGATCTGGCCCTGCTCGAATACTGCCTCAGGGAAGATCTGAATAAACGCGCCCCTCGGGTAATGGCAGTATTGCGGCCTTTAAAGGTTGTCATTGACAATTACCCTGAAAACCAGGTGGAAGAATTGGACGCCGAAAATAACCCCGAAGATTCGAGTATGGGAACCCGCAAGATTCCTTTTTCACGCGAATTGTACGTCGAAAGAGATGATTTTCGTGAGGACCCGCC
>CAMYNZ010000120.1:0-7177 GCA_947259865.1 uncultured Desulfobacterales bacterium
CCGCCATCGCAGAAACTGGCACCGCAGTTTGCCTTTTTTAGCGGCAGCTGCCTTTTGCGTTTTAATGGTCTCGGGGGTTCATCTTGTCTCAAAAAAAAGACCCCGATCCCTGAACTCGTTGATGTGCCGCAGTGCCAGCGGAATGAATTATCAGCAGCGAAATTGTGCTTGAGGTTGCACGATGCAGTCGTTGATAATTCATGAAACCACCGACCAGTCAATCAACTTAAATCAACCGTAATATAATAGCCCTGATCACTGCGCTGCAGCAAAATAACCACTGTTTTTTTATGGCGGTATTTCACGATGGCCTGCTGGAATTCCTCGATGCTGCCAACCGTGAGCTGATCGATTTGTCGGATAACATCTCCGGGTCTGACGCCAATGCGGGCCAGATAGGATTCATTAAGGAGATCTGATATGACCACCCCCACGCTGGCAGAAGCACCAAAACGCCGACGATTTCGCGGTGTCAAATTTTCCACTCTCACGCCCAGCATTTTATAGGCCAGTTCTTCTGCCAGGTCCATTGGGAACACTTTTGTGATCACCGCAACGGTCAGATTGCGATTATTTCGCCAGACGTTTAGCCGCAGCGTATCTCCGGCTGCAAAGCCGCGCATGGCGGTCTGGTAATCGTCGCTGGAAACAATTTTGCGATTGTCGATCCTGAGGATGATATCCCCTTCTTGAATACCCGCATTTTGAGCCGGACTTTCAGATTCGACCGCCTTGACCATGATCCCTTTTTTAACCGGTAGTTTCATATAATGGGCCAGCCGCTTGTCGAGGTTTTGTACGGTAATTCCGATCCAGGCCTGGATTACTTCTCCGTATTCAATAAGATCGGAAATAATTTTTTTAGCCTTGCTAATTGGAATCGCAAAACCAATCCCCTGGGCTTTGGCATAGATTGCGGTATTTATCCCAATCAGTTCGCCATTGATATTTAAAAGCGGACCCCCGCTATTGCCGGGGTTGATGGAGGCATCTATTTGGATAAATTCATTGTACACCCGCTCCTCGGTGCGGATGCTTCGATTCAGGGCACTGACAACGCCGGTGGTGACCGTATGCGAAAACCCGAAGGGATTACCGATGGCGATAACGGTTTCACCGATCATGAGATCATCGCTGCTGCCCAGGTTTATAGTGGGAAGCCGATCATCGGTTTTGATCTGCAATACGGCCAGATCAAACTCCGGATCTGCGCCGACGATCTGGGCCTCATACTCGCGTTCATCTTGAAGAACAACTTTTATAATGCCGGTATTGGCAATTACGTGGGCATTGCTAATGATCAACCCCCTTTTGCCGTCGATTATAACGCCGGATCCCAGACTGGTTCTTTTGGTTTCCCGTTTGAGATTGGGATCGAAAAAGTCTTTGAAAAATGAATCGAAAAATTCATCCATCCCAAAACCTGAAAAAGGGTTGATGCGCTTGCGAACCGCATACTCTGAGCTTATGTTAACTACCGCGGGACTGACCTTGCGCACGGCTTTGACAACGGCGCTTTCCCGGTTGGATGCGATACCCCAAGCAGGCCGGCTCATCGATAAAAGCATGAACACCAGCCCCAGGGCGACCCATACTCGCTTTTTCAGGTTTCTCTTGTATTGTGCGCTGTTATTTGGCATGTGTATCATTTTTCATAGCGTTTAATGATTGTTTATTGCAATTTTTTTCTAATACCCCATCCGCTTGCGGTGGGGTTTCCACCAATTCCCTCTCCCTGAGGGAGAGGGTTAGGGTGAGGGGGATTATAAAAGAATAATTCCTTTTACATACCCCGCCGCGACTCGACTGAGCTCGTCGAAGTCTTGCAGCGGGGTGGTTAATTTATCATGAGCCAATATTCCATTCAAGATATCTTGTCCTCGGTCGAGCAACCCAGCCGCTATTTGGGAACGGAAATAAATACCATAAAAAAGGACCCCGGCAAAGTTAAACTGCGCCTGGCCCTGGCATTTCCGGATTTATATGAAATAGGTACCTCGCATTTCGGTCTATCAATTCTTTACCATATTCTCAATCAGAGAAGTGAGATTGCCGCTGAAAGAATTTTTGCCCCCGGACTGGATATGGAAGCCGCGCTCCGGTCAGAAGGACTTCCCCTCCTGTCGCTTGAATCTCAAACTCCTTTGCTGGAATTTGATATTATCGGTTTTAGTCTTCTGTATGAGCTGAATTACACCAATATACTGAACATTTTGGATCTGTCAAACATACCATTTTATGCCTCCAAAAGAGATCATACCCACCCCTTTATTATTGCCGGAGGACCCTGCACCTGCAATCCCGAGCCGGTGGCCGACTTCTTTGACGCCATGGTGATTGGAGACGGGGAGGACGTCATTTTGGAAATGTCCGACGTGTGGATCAAATGGCGAAAAAACGCCGGCCGGGATAAAGAAAGCCTTTTAAAACAATGGTCAAAACTGGCGGGTGTGTACATACCCGCTTTTTTTGAGCCCCGCATGGAGATATCAGGGTATCAGACGGTGGCGCCGCGATTTTCAAATTACACCCGGATTGCACGGGCCGTCACCCGCAACCTGGATCAGGCGCCGTTTCCCACCGCTCCGGTCGTTCCTTTTGCAAAGCCTATTCATGACCGATTGCGGTTGGAGGTATCGCGAGGATGCACGCGCGGGTGTCGGTTTTGTCAGGCCGGTATGATCTATCGCCCGGTGCGCGAACGTTCACCCCAGACCCTGATCGATCTCACAAATCAATCCCTGGCGGCCACCGGTTATGAGGATATATCGCTATTGTCCTTAAGCACCGGCGATTATGAATGTATTGTCAACCTGCTGGAATGTCTCATGGCCCGTTGCGAGGCCAACCGGATCGCAGTATCCCTGCCATCCCTGCGGGCCGGCACCTTAACCCCGGAACTCATGCATTTAATCAAACGGGTCAGAAAAACCGGATTTACGATTGCACCGGAAGCCGGCAGCCAGAGACTGCGGGATGTCATCAACAAGAATGTGACCGATGAAGACATTCAGGAGACGGTTAAAAATGCTTTCGATCTTGGCTGGCAGGTGATCAAGCTCTACTTTATGATCGGGTTGCCCACCGAAACAGAAGGCGATCTTCAAGCCATGGTCAATCTGGTCAAAGATCTACGAAAATTGCGGGGTTCAAAAAACCACAAATCAAAAATTAACGTCAGCCTGGCAACCTTTATACCCAAACCGCATACACCGTTTCAGTGGGCCGCTCAAAATTCGCTGGCTGAATCTCGTGAAAAGTTGGGATGGGTCAGATCCAAACTAAATTTGCCCGGTATTCATCTCAAGTGGCAGGACCCGCAAGTTAGTCTGGTTGAGGGCCTTTGGTCCCGGGGAGATCGCAAGCTTTCCCGATTGCTTGTTGAGGCCTATAACAGCGGCTGTAAATTTGACGGCTGGAGCGATAAATTCCGTTTTAAGACCTGGATGGAGGCCTGCCACGCGGTCGGCATTGACATCGACTTTTATACGACCCGTGTCAGGGATGTGTTTGAACCGTTGCCCTGGGACCACATAGATACAATGGTGGAAAAACAGTATTTAAGACAGGAATGGGGGCGAGCAATAAATGGTGAGCTCACCGGGGATTGTCGCAACAGTGATTGCAATAGCTGCGGTGTTTGCGATTTTGACGCTGTTGCACCGCACCTATTTAAGGCCGGCGACCACACGATTGTAAAACCAGAAAAACACAAAGATAACAGCGACTTGTGCTACAATCGCTATAAAATATCCTATTCCAAAACGGGCCAGGCAAAATATTTTGGCCATCTTGAAATGGTCAAGATATTTTTGCGTGCCATCCGACGCGCCCAAATCCCGGTGAAACACTCTGAAGGTTTTCATCCCAAACCCAGGGTGTCGTTTGGAGATTCGCTCCCCGTGGGAATGGAAAGCTTGAGTGAATGGTTGTATATTTCGATCGGTTCAGATATCGACCGGCAATCGATTGTGGATGATTTGAACAAACATCTTCCCGACGGTCTCCTGGTTAAAGATTGCCTGCCGGTAAGCACCGATTTGAAAACAGGCATCCCAGGGCCGACCACCTATGCGGTTACGATTGAAAAGGGACGTTTTGATCAAGACCTTGCGACTCAGTTTCTGCAACAACCCGAATTTTTCATTTCACGCACCAACCGGAAGGGCAGGCAGAAAAACATCGACCTCAGATCTGAAATAGTGGGCCTTGACGTGTTGTCATCGTCCCGTTTGCAAATGACCCTTAAAAGCAGTCCCGGCGTGACCATACGACCCGGCGAGGTATTAAAATCTGTATTTCATTTTTCCGATTTACAAGCACGGTGTGCAAACATCATCAAACTAGAACACGATCATAATTTTATCCGAACATCACGGGGACGGCTGAACGGGTGATATTTTGCCAAGGAGGTGCCGTGCGCGGCCGCCATTTTGACATCCTAAAAGTCAATTTATGGCTTGTTATACGCTTCATATTGTGATTCTTTAAATGCTGGCGCCCTGATCAATGTAACTTCTAAAACGATTGAGCATAACCGATGTACCGAAAACTGGTTATTAGTGAAACACCGCATGAAACCCGCGTTGCGCTTTTAGAAGACGGGACTATCGTGGAATTGTTTATAGAACGCGGGGACGATTCCGATGTCACCGGTAACGTCTACAAGGGCAGGGTTCAAAGAGTACTTCCCGGAATTCAGGCCGCTTTTGTCAACATCGGTTTAAATCAAGCCGCTTTTATTTATGTCGATGATGTGGTTTGCGGTCAGACAAAAGAAATGGATCAATTGATTTTTCCGGAACAAGATTACGAGGAAGAAGAATCAGATCTGGAACAGAACGACCTGTCTCCTGACCATTTATACCGCCAGTTTCAAATAGAAGATCTTATCACGGAAGGTCAGGAAATCATGGTTCAGGTGGCCAAGTCCCCCATCGGTACCAAGGGCGCGCGGGTAACATCCTCCATCTCTCTTCCCGGCCGCTTCCTCGTGCTGATGCCAACCTCCAATCATGTGGGGATATCACGCCGTATAGAGGACCCCATTGAGAGAAACCGTTTAAAAAATGTTGTGCATGCTTTGAGACCCGAAAATTTTGGCTACATCGTCAGAACCGCCGGCGAAGGAATCCGGGAAGAAAAAATTGCTTCAGAAATGAATTTTCTCAACAACCTGTGGGAGAACATTCAGCGCAAAAGCAAAACGGCATCTGTACCCTCTCTGTTGCATCAGGAGCTCAATATCAGCATTCGGGCCGTCCGGGATCTTCTCTTGCATGAGGCCGAAAGTTTGATCATCGATTCGCGTCCGGGATATGATCAGGTGCTTTCCTTTCTTGACACTTACATGCCGAATCTCAAAGACAATGTGGAAATGTATGAGGGTTTGGAACCCATATTTGCAGCCTATAATTTGGAGGGCGATATATCTCGCGCTTTAAAAAGAAAAGTGTGGTTAAAATCCGGCGGTTATATCGTGATCGAGCATTCCGAGGCCCTCGTTGCCATAGATGTCAATACCGGCCGTTATGTCGGCAAGCATAATTTGGAAGAGACCATTTTAAAAACCAACCTTGAAGCGGTCAAGGAAATTTCCTATCAAATTCGTCTGCGCGATATGGGCGGTATCATTATCATTGATTTTATTGATATGGTTAAAAAATCAAATCAGGATAAAGTATTCAATGAACTCCGAGAGGCCTTAAAAAAAGATAGAAGCAAAACACACATTTTACCCATTTCTGAAATAGGCCTTATTCAGATGACCCGCAAGCGAAACAAAAAACCGCTCACCCGGCTTATGTGTGAACCCTGTTTTTACTGTGACGGCGAGGGATACCTTATATCCAAGCAGTCTATCTGCTATAATATTTACCGTGAAATATTACGTGAACACCGCAACATGATGGGCGGGGGGTTAACACTAAAGGTTAATCCGGAAATTGCCGAGCTGTTGCACGGCGAAGAAAGCGAGCTGATCAGCGAGCTTGAACGCGGTATTGGAAAACAAATTGAGATATACGCCAATCCAAACTTTCATCTTGAAGAATTCGATATTTTTGAAAGCCTTAATCACTAGCAGTTGTCTCAAAAGTAGTAGATCGCGTTCAATGCCCCCGCTGATGCGGGACGACATGTCTAATCTAGGTCGATGTTTTGGATGTATCCATAACCCTTTTTGACTATTGACACGACCGATTGGTTGTGTTTAGATTGCTGGATTTATATGACCACCTTCAGGGAGGGGCGGGCAGGCCAAACGAACCAAACGAATTCATTCGGATGAACGAACGGATGATATATTAAAAGAGGGAATACACCATGAAAAGAACATATCAGCCCAGCAGAATAAAACGGGCCAGACGGCACGGATTTCTTCACCGGATGTCCACTAAAGCGGGTCGTAGGATTATTCGCCGGCGTAGAGCTAAAGGTAGGGCGCGTCTGGCAGGCTGAGGTTTAGCCTGCGGATTGCTTTGCCCACGATAAAATCGATATGCATCACCTAACCGACACGGTAATCGACGCCTCAAAAAACAAAAACTAAAACCGTATATTTAAAGGGGGATTATAATATTTGGGATGTTTTTCCTTTACTAAGGCAGACAGGATCTTAAAACGCTCAGAATTTATTAATTTGTCAAAGACCGGAAAAAAATTACAGGATCGTTTTTTTGTTATCACCTTTGCCACCGGTCAATTTGATAATTCGCGTCTTGGTGTTACCGTGACCAAAAGGGTGGGTTCTTCGGTAAAGCGAAACTGGATCAAACGACTTTCTCGTGAATACTTTCGGTTAAACCGGCATTATCTAAAAGGTCTGTGGGATATTAACATCATCGCAAAAAAACAAGCTGCCGGGCTTCGATCCGACCGTATATTTGCATCCCTGGAAAACCTTTTTAAGAGAATTTCCAAATTCCATGCGCATTAGAAAAATTTTACTGACACCCGTTTTGATTTTTATCCGGGCATATCAATTGATCCTTTCACCCATTCTGGGTCCTACCTGTCGGTTTCATCCGACATGTTCTGAATATGCCTATCGGGCTATTATGCGCTATGGTCTGCCTAAAGGACTGTTTCTTACATTAAAGCGGTTATTGCGATGTCATCCATGTCATCCGGGCGGGTTTGATCCCGTACCCTAAACCGGGTTATTGCCGGAACTGCG
>CAMYNZ010000120.1:7225-16903 GCA_947259865.1 uncultured Desulfobacterales bacterium
GCTGCTTCTTGACCATCCGAAATCCATCCCGCATCTTATTTCCCTATGACATTTACTGTATCTATGTTGGCTGAATCGGGAGCCGAATCCCGATGCTATTTTTTTATGCTGAAGCGTTAGGAGATAATAATGGATCAACGCAACCTGTTTCTCGCAATTGTGCTTTCCATCGTGGTATTTTTGATTTGGAATTTTTTCATTTCCCCACAGCCGCCGCCCCAGAAACAGATACAAGAAGACCAGACCTCCCGGGAAACTGCCACCCAAGAGCAACCCTACGTCAAAGAAAAAGATTCGGCCGTCGCTGATACGGCGCCGCTGGCCCAGAAGCCCGCAATCCAGCCGACCCAGGCCGCCAGAGATATAAGGGTCGATACGCCGCTGTATTCAGTAAAAATCTCTGCCAAAGGTGCTGTTTTCAAAAGCTACGTACTCAAAAATTACCGGGAAAAAATCGATGCGGATTCACCCAATAAAGAAATGGTCTCTGCCGATACGGCCAACGGTACGATCCAGCTCAGTTTTGACGGAAAAAACAGCCCCGATTTAACCGAGGCGATTTATAACATTGATACCCTTTCCGATAGCGTCCAGGTTTCAGACCAACCCCTTGAACTGCCGTTTGCATGGGTATCGGATCAGGGCATCGTGATCGAGAAAAAATTTATTTTTTCTCCCGAAACCTATTTAATCGGACTCCGGGTAACAATCAAAAATGGGACATCGGCCGTATTCAGCGATCAGTTGGCGCTCACCCTAACCAAGGTTTTCTCAGACAAGGGAGCCGCCATCGGTTTCCGGGGACCGAGTACCTTGATCGGTGAACACCTGGAGCAGATAAAACTCAAAAACATTGAAGATAAAAATGTATACGGCGGCCAACTGAAATGGATTGCGATTCAGGATCGCTATTTTTTATCCAGTATCATCCCTCAAAAGGCGGCGGATGCGCAGTTGCGATTATTTCTCAAGAACGAAAATTCCCTGGAAGCCCAGTATCTGCAGCCCGAAAGTGTCGTTCAGCCCGGAACCCAGCAAACATTTGAATATCAGCTTTACCTGGGCCCCAAAAGCACCAAAACCCTGAGCCGTTATGACAATGACCTCGGCAAGGTCATTGAGTTCGGCTGGTTCACTTTTCTGGCCAAACCCTGTTTGTGGTTCATGAATTTTTTACATGACAACTTTATACCCAATTACGGGGTGGCCATAATTATTTTGACCCTGCTGACAAAAATTTTGCTGTGGCCTCTGGGATCAAAAAGTTACAAATCCATGAGTGAGATGAAAAAAATTCAGCCCCTGATAAAGGAACTCAGGGAAAAACATAAAAATGACCGCAAAAAGATGAACGAAGCAACCATGGCTTTATATCGGACCTATAAAATTAATCCCCTGGGGGGATGTCTACCCATGGTCGTTCAAATCCCGGTATTTTTTGGGCTCTACAGAATGCTTTATGGGGCCATAGAGCTCCGGCACGCCCCCTTTGTTTTGTGGATCAACGACCTCTCAGCGCCGGATAGACTTTTCCGGTTTAATTTTACCATTCCCCTGATGGAACCACCTTATGGCATTCCGGTGCTGACCCTTGTAATGGGTGCTTCCATGCTGCTGCAGCAGAAAATGTCACCGCCCATGGGGGATCCCACCCAGGCTAAAATGATGATGTTAATGCCGGTTGTATTTACATTTATTTTTATAAATTTTTCTTCGGGTCTGGTGTTATACTGGTTGATCAATAATCTCGTATCAATCTGTCAGCAGTACTATATTACCAAAAAGCAAGCGTGATGGAGGTTTTGTATGTCGCCTTTTATCGAAGTTGACGGAAAGAACATTGATAAGGCAATTGAAAAAGCATGTTCCAGGCTGAAAGTTCCCCGGGACTCTTTGAAATACGAAGTTATATCTTATGGATCTTCAGGGATTTTCGGATTGGCCAGTTTTAAAAAGGCACGTATCCGGGTTAAAATGCCGGAATCCGAATCAGCACCGAAAACCGATGCCGTCCCTTCAGAACAGTTTGCTGAGGAAGCAGATAAAAAAGATGTCCAATCGATGATACAGCAAACGTCCGATGAAACCCGGCTGCATGCCTATCCCGATGATCCCCTTGATCTTGGCAAAAATGTCCTGCAGCGTATCCTAGATTCTATCACCACCGATGCCAAAATACGGGTGGACCAGAATTCCAATCGAATATTATTTAACGTTGTTGGCGGAAATTCAGCCATTTTGATCGGCAAACACGGCCAAACCCTTGAAGCGATTCAGTCGATTGTCGAAAAAATTATAAACAAGCGCAACCAGAATCGAATCCGCGTGGAAGTGGACGTCGAAGGGTATCTGGAGAAAAGACGCAGCAATTTAGAGCGGCAGGCTGCCCGTTTGGCAGAGAAATGTAAACGGATCGGCAAACCGGTGGCCGTTGGGCAAATGAATGCGTATGAACGCCGAATCGTGCATTTGGCGTTAAAGGATGACAGAGCTGTCAGGACCCAGAGCATCGGAGAGGGGTACTTGAGAAAACTCATGATTTTTCCCAAAAAAAATTCCGGCAAAAAGCCTAAGACGCTATAATCTTCTCATATTCACAGATGAATAATTATACGATTGCAGCCATTGCAACCCCACCCGGAAACGGGGGGATCGGCGTGATCAAGATCTCCGGCTCCCGGGCAACGGCGATAGCTACCGCAATATTCCAGAGGGCCAATTCAAACGACACCCCCCGGACGCATCCGCCCCATCCGCGGTTTTGCGATACGGAATTATCGCTTAAATCTCATGCGTTTTACCACGGGTATATTACGGATCCGGTTAGCGGCAAAAAAATAGACGAGGTGCTGCTGACGTTTATGCGAGCCCCCCGAACCTACACCCGCGAAGACGTCGTGGAGATACAGGCGCACGCCGGTTCCGTCGGGCTCAGGGCCGTTATGGAATTGGTATTAAAGCAGGGTGCGCGATTGGCAGAACCCGGCGAGTTTACCAAAAGGGCTTTTTTAAATGGACGCATCGATCTGACCCAGGCCGAAGCCGTCATTGATGTTATCAATGCCAAAACCGATACCGCCCTTAACATTGCCACCTCCCAGCTGAACGGCAAACTAAAGAACGATATTGAGGGCTTGCGAAATCGTCTGCTTGACATTCTTACGGAAATAGAAGCCGGTATCGATTTCCCCGATGACGTGGATGACATCACGGATCCACAGACGATTACCGGGATTCTTCAAGACCCCATCCTGGAATCGCTGGATGGGCTCATTAAGCAGTGTGATTCGGCCGCCCTTTTAAGGGAAGGGCTTCGATTGTCGGTGGTCGGGCGGCCCAATGTCGGTAAATCAAGCCTTTTGAATCGATTGATTCAAAAAGAACGCGCCATCGTGACGTCGATACCGGGGACCACCCGGGATCTAATCGAAGAAACGTTTAGTATTGACGGTATCCCCATTGTCATCACGGATATGGCCGGTCTGCACCAAACCGACGATCCGATCGAAGTCATCGGCATCAACAAAGCCCATGAATCGATTCAAAATTCCGATTTGATACTGTTTATGGTGGATAGCAGCCAGCCCCTTACCCCGGCTGACCGGCATATATACGAGAGCTACCGAAAAAGAAATATCATACTGGTCATCAATAAAATTGATCTTTTAAAAAATGACGACGAATTTAATCTGCCGGTTTCATGGCGGGCATTGCCTGCGGCCAGAATATCGGCACTCCATGATATCGGTATCGACGGTCTCAAAGAGACCATCGAAAAACTTGTCTGGAATGATATTGACTATGATCCGCAAACCCTGATCATCCCCAATATTCGGCACAAAATTGCCCTGGAAAAAAGTCGGGAGGCCGTATCCAGCGCAATCCTGGGAATCAGTGGCAACAGACCGTTTGAATTGGTCGCCATAGACGTCCAGGAAGCGATTGACCGCCTGGGTGAGATCATGGGCATAAATGTCAGAGAAGATATTATGGATCAGATCTTCAGCCGATTTTGTATCGGTAAATAATGTTTCACGTGAAACAATTGCCAAGGGAAAAACATATTTTGATCGGCACGGCAAGTATGGCAGCCTGCGCCGTTCTATAAAAAATATAGGAGTTGTCACATGATATTTGATTACAGCCCATATTTCAAAAAATACCGGGTATTAGTGCAAGCCGCCGATCAGGTTTTTGCAGTCATGTCGAAAAAGTACCCGGAGCTTGTTAAATGTAACATCGGATGTTCTGATTGCTGCCACGCCCTGTTCGATCTAACCCTGATTGAAGCCATATACGTAAATCATCAGTTTAATAAAAAATTTGAGGGTGTGGATAAGCAAAAAATACTTGAAAAAGCCAATAAACTGGATCGCGCCATTTATCGCATCAAAAGAAAAGCATATCAAGCACTGCGCAGCGGACAGCAGGAAGGTGAGATACTCAAAGACCTGGCCTCGGAGAACGTGCCTTGTCCGCTGTTGAACGATCAGGACCAGTGCGATCTCTATGAATATCGGCCTCTTACCTGCAGGTTTTACGGTGTCCCTGTAGCGATCGGCGGGGAGGCCCATATTTGCGGTAAAACAGGTTTTCTTGCAGGACAGCCGTATCCCACCGTCAAACTGGATGCGATTCACCGCCAACTGCAGGAAATAACGGCCGCCCTGGTTCGGGACATCAATACCCGGTATATAAAACTGGCCGATTTACTTGTCCCGCTTTCGATGGCGCTGCTCACGGTTTATGATGAACAATATTTTGGTATTGAAACCCCTGATTCGAAAGCGGCTTCAGAAAAATAGATCGTCACAGGAACAGGCAATGAGCAACAAGTTTTCCGAAGAAGAGATCAATAAACGCAAAAAAGCTGTTTTTGACAGCATGTCCCCCAGACGCCAGAAGCATATCCTTAAAAAAGGATACGATACCTGGGATCCTTTTCAGAAACCCAAGGACCCGATTGACATACGCACGGATACCACCCGGCGGACCAGCCAAATGCTGGTACGAGAATTTTTACAAACCAAAAGCCCCGACGATTATAGCAATGCTTACGGCCGGGGCGTGCTTGAAATTTGTCTGGGAATCGTCAATAATGATGAGAGATTTATCGCGATGTATGAATTTTCTTGCTGGTATCGTGATCTTTTGAAAAAGGAAGGCGCCGAACGCGCACCGTGATTTACAGGATACGGCTGTAAAAACTGCTTGATACGTTTGTAACCCTATTGTCCTTCAAAAGAGGTACCCACCACATATTCCTCATATTCGGTGGGTCCCACCTGAAATACTTCCAGCATGGCATCAAACTGTTTTCGCTCGGGTTTTTCTTTCCATTTTAACCAGTCTTCCAGGGTTTGCCAGGTGCAAAGAACGGCCTTGCTATGCGGATCACTGTGGTCCATCAGCGTTTCGCCCGAAATATATCCGGGTTGGGCCATGGCACCGCTGCGCATGTTATTCATGACTGACTTGATCTGATCGCTTTTGCCCTTTAAAAATTTTCTTTTGATCAAAATTTTAGCAATCATAATAGTTTCCTTTATTTGCAAGATTTTCATCAATTTTAATACGGGTTTCAGGTCGCAGCTTAACCGACCGTAAAGCTCCATAAAATGCCGGCGCAGATGGCCGAACCGATGACCCCCGATGAATTACAGGCCATGGCGTGCATCAGCAGATAATTGGCTGGATCGGCCTTTAATCCAACCAGGTGCACCTCCCGGGCCGAGCCGGGAACGGCCGATACCCCCGCTGCGCCCAGAAGCGGGTTGATTTTTTCCTTTAAAAAGAGGTTCATGATTTTGGCAAATAAAACTCCGGATGCGGTCGCAATACTAAAAGCCACAGCCCCGAGAATAAAGATGCCGACGGATTTAGCATTCAAAAATACATCCCCCTGGGTGCTGGCCCCCACCGTAAAGCCCAAAAAAATGGTGGCCGTATCAATAATGGCCGTTCGTGCGGTCTGGGCCAGACGATCGACCACGCCGGACACCTTCATAAGATTACCGAAGAAAAAGGGCCCCAGAAGCGGGATGGACGCCGGTGCCAGGAAACAGCAAAGAAGGAGACCGACAACCGGAAAAATAAGCTGTTCTTTTTTCGAAACCTCCCGGGGTTCCGGCATGCGGATGATTCTTTCCTTCTGGGTGGTCAACAGCCGCATAATGGGTGGCTGAATTATGGGGATCAGAGCCATGTACGAATACGCGGCAATGGCAATGGGGCCGATCAGATGCGGCGCCAGCTTGGCGGTCAGAAATATGGAGGTCGGTCCGTCCGCACCGCCGATGATGGCAATCGAAGCCGCTTCTCTGGGTAAAAATCCAAGAAAAAGTGCGCTTAAAAGCGTCGTAAATATGCCCATCTGGGCGGCAGCACCCAGCAGCATGAGTTTGGGCCGTGCCAGCAGCGAAGAAAAATCGGTCATTGCTCCCAGACCCAGAAAAACGATGGAGGGATAAAGACCGCTCGTTACCCCGAAGTAAAGATAATGCAGCACGCTGTTGGGTTCGTAAATACCGATACCGAATCCTTTGAAAAAAGGAACGTTTCCCACCAGAATGCCGAATCCGATCGGCAGCAGTAAAAGGGGTTCGTATTGTTTGGCAATTGCAAGGTAGACAAACGCAGACCCCACGACGATCATGATCAGGTGGCGATAGTCCGCCAAAAAATAACCGGTATTGGTCAGAAACTGAATGAGTAGATCCATATGGTCTCGTTCCTCAGATTTTCAATCCTCCCGACAAAAATGACTTTTAGGATGCCGGCATCTCCTGATTCCAGGAAAAGACACCGTTTCCCCGGGGAACCAGTATTCCCGCCTCGCGCAAAGCTTTGATGGTTAGATGAGGGTGGGGAAGACCGTGTTTGATGGAAACGGCATACAGTTCGCTCAACTGGAAAGACGGGCCCAGCTGCTCAACCAGCTTTTTGTAACGGGTTGCCGTTTCCATGATATCTTCAGCGGTTTGCCGGGGTACGGAAAATATTTGACGGTCACCCACCGGGTCGGTTTGAGAGCCATTTTGGGTTTTCGCGTGATTTTTCTTTCTGTATTCGAAAAGATCCACGATCCTGTGAAGCTGAGATATGACGAATGACAGCACCGACAAACCGGCCATGACGATCAATGCGCCGGCCAGGGCCATTGCCCAGCCGTTGTGGGCTGCTATGGCTTCAAATCCAAACAATTGTTACCTCCACTTTTTATGTAAATCTAGGGTCGAATGTAATGGATCAAAGGTTTTTCAACGCTCACAACTGCTCGCAAAAGTCAACCATAAAGCTAAGACCCAATCAACATTCCGTTTTCCTCTCTGCTGGAGCAAACGCTGAGACTCACCTGGCCAGTTATGCTGGAGGAATACAGGAAACCAGTAGCATAGTTAATAACACCCTATCAGTTCTCCATTTTGTTTACGCTCATTTAGGGGAACATTTATTTTTGATCTATAATGCCCCCACATTTTTTGGGTTAAATGATCTTCTCTCTTGACCCACCGAATCTTTGTTTCTATATATGCGCATATCAGGTTTCTGGAAGTGATTTCTAAATTCGATCTGCCGGTTCGTGAGCTTAGTCTGAAGCTTGTCCGTCTCAGGCGTGGTTTTGAACCTGCTTTAACGGTTTATATGATAAATCCGCTATTTGATGAGGAGGGATACATGTTTAAAAAACTTGTTGTAGGTATTAGTGTGATCTGCCTGGCGTTCGCGTTTTTGGCAATAGGTCCCCACGGGGTCCAGGCAGCTAAAAAAAAGCCTTTTGTATTCGGGCTGCTGCTGGTGGGACCTTACAATGACCACGGCTGGAGTCAGGCCCACTATGAGGGCGGGGAGTTTGTTGAACAAAATGTTGCGGATACAAAAATGATCTATATCGACAAGGTCAACCCGGCAGATAGACCCGGTGTAACCATACCCCAATTGGTCGATGATATGGTTGAGAAAGGCGCCGGTTTGATTATTGCCAACTCGGATGACATGAAAGACGGAGTTCGAGAAGCCGCATTGATGCATCCGAATATTCACTTCATTCATATTTCCGGTGATGATGTGCTCACCGGCAAGGCACCCAAAAACCTGGCCAACCTGATGGGACGCATGGAATACGGAAAAATGATGGCCGGTTTTACGGCTGCGCTGACAACCAAAACCGGAAAGATCGGATATCTCGGTCCGCTCATTAACGAGGAAACCCGGCGGCTGGCCGCTTCCTGTTATCTGGGAGCCAGATACGCCTGGGAGAATGTACTTAATAAGGATCCGAAAGATATAAAATTTCAAGTTATCTGGATTGGATTCTGGTTTAACATCCCGGGGGTTACCACGGATCCTACCCAGGTCGCCCAGAACTTTTTTAATACCGGTTATGATGTGGTAATTTCGGGCATCGATACCACCGAGGCGGTGGTCGTCGCCGGGCAAAAACGCAAAGAAGGCAAAAATGTTTGGGCGATTCCCTATGACTATGTGGGTGCCTGTAAGGGGGGGTCTGAGGTATGTCTGGGTGTACCCTATTTCAATTGGGGACCCGGTTACATCGGATATATAAAAGCATCCATGTCCGGCAATTGGAAATCCAACTGGCTGTGGTTAGGACCGGACTGGAAAAACATAAACAATATAAAAACCAGCACCGTCGGATTTGTTTCCGGTCCGGCACTGCCCGCGTCTACGGGAGTAAAACTGGATGCTTTCATAAAAGATCTGGGTTCCGGAAAACTGAACCTATTTACCGGTCCCCTGTATTATCAGGACGGCAGTAAATTTTTAAATGCCGGTGAGACGGCCTCTGATAACAAGATCTGGTATATGAAACAGCTCCTACGCGGCATGTACGGACAAAGCAGCGCCAAGTAGCATCACTCAAACGGCATCCTAAAGGGAAGCTGGGCCGATCATTTGGGCCAGTCGATAGCGTCATCACGATTGCCAAATCAGGAAATCCCTTCAGACGTGAGGTAAACTAGGCCTTAAAAACCAGAGTGCAGAAGGTACCCGGGTATCCTCTGCACTTTATATTTTGTATAAATACAAAAGGTTACAGGCATGTCGGCGACAAACCGGTAACACCTCTACCAGAAAAGATTACGGGATATTGACCGTCAGTGGCGGTCGTTTCACGACCCACCACCGTTGATGGGCGAAAATGCTTGCATGTCCGTTTAAAAGGATTTGGGCAGCAGCCCCTGTCCCACCCTCGTGAATCAACATGCGAATCGAGCTGCGAGACATCCACAAATATTATGGGCCTGTGAAGGCCAACTACGGAATTGATCTGGAGGTGGCGCCTGGAACAATCCATGGTGTTCTGGGTGAAAATGGCGCCGGAAAAAGTACTCTTATGAAAATTCTGGCCGGCTATAGCCAGAAAACAAAGGGCGAAATCCGCCTGGATGGTACCGCGGTGAATTATGAAACCCCGGCCCAGGCGGCGGAAATTGGTATTGGTATGCTTTACCAGGACCCTCTGGATTTTCCGCTTTTAACTGTCTTTGAAAACTTCATTCTGGGTCAGACCGATGACACTTCAACCCGGAAAAAGGCCTTGAGAGAAAAATATCATCGTCTTGCGGATTCATTGAATTTTTCATTGCGCCCGGACACCCAGGTTAAAGGGTTGACTATCGGCGAAAGACAGCAGCTCGAGATTCTACGTTTGTT
>CAMYNZ010000121.1 GCA_947259865.1 uncultured Desulfobacterales bacterium
AATGATTGCAAAAACCAGTATTCTCTGAAAACGTATAACAAAAAAGTGAACAAAACCTTGATTCATTGTCTCTGTAGCCACCTGCAACAATTGTTTGTTCACATACGGAGCATTTAGCCATTTAACAGTCCTTTCATGGTAATTATAACGCCCCTCATCAGCGGCGCGGCTTTGCCGCGTCCGACTGCATGCGCTTGTTATGCCATGCTTTATAATCGCACGAAATTAAACACATTATTTTGAACGTTAATTTGTTTAAACAAATTCGACTGGGTAATGATTTTTAGAACCCAGTTATGCACTAATGGGGGAAATAGCCATACTGACATGGTAGCGCCAGGCTTAAGTACTCGATACATTTCTGGCAATAATTTGTCCAACGGTAGCAAGGGAAAGGGAATAACGCCAAATAATAAGACCTTATTAATGCTCTCAGTTTCCAGTCCGGTGTTTAGAGCGTCTTTCTGCATAATACGAACATTATTTAAATTAGCTTTTTGTACTTTTTTAGCTACATCTTTGAGAAACCCAGAAGACGCATCCATCGCGATTATACATCCCTGGTCACCCACCATTTGTGCTGCTGGTATGGTGAAAAAACCTGTACCACATCCTACTTCCAGAATAGTTTGTTTCGGATGTATATCTGCAATTCTTAATGTTTTTACAGGATTCATTAACCATTTTCTAACTCTGCTCCCCATTAGTAATCCAGCCGGCTTGAAAAATAGATTCAATAGCTTTGAGTTACCTAAGTCTTCTGTTTTCATGATAGTTCATCATGTGGCATAACGTCAGGCATAAGTGGCGGGCAGATGAAACCCCGGGAGACATAAATGCCACCTCGGTTGCAATCAACAAAGATTCATCCACTCCGCAAGATAAAGCCCGTCCATCTTCATGCCATTGTTATGCCACGGAGCTATTCTCAAATCCTGTCTTTGAACTATTAACCGGGATAATCCGTCGCTCGATGTCAGTCCAGATTTTACGCTTCATCTTTCGCAAATCATATTCAGTCTGCAAATTCAGCCAAAATTGAGCTTCGACACCAAAATATCGCTGCAGTCTCAAAGCGGTGTCGGCTGTAATAGCCCTTTTCCCGTTGACGATCTCACTAATTCTATTAGGAGGAACAGAAAGATCGCGGGAGAGCTTATTTATACTGATGCCTAACTGGTCCATGAAATCTTCACGCAAGATTTCACCCGGTGTGATCGGTTCAAGCAGTTTTTTCGTATTCATATTTTTACCTCAATGATAATCGACAATTTGAGCATTAAACGCATTACCATCATGCCACTCGAAACAAACACGCCATTGCTTGTTAATGCTGATAGCGTATTGTCCTTTTCTATCTCCCTTTAAAGAATGAAACTTATTACCCGGATTGAGCATCAATGCTTCGAGGCTGGGAGCGGCATGAAGAACCATAAGCCTTTTTCTTGCCTGCCTTTCAAACGATTGAAAACGGCGAACACGTTGGTCGTTAAACAGCTTTTCAGTATCTTGACAGGCAAAAGATTTGATCATACGTAAATAGTATTACGTGGGACGTAATATGTCAAGTGGATAATTCCGAAGAGGGGGGCATAACGTCAGGGATGAGCTGCAGGCCTCATAACTTTCAAGAATCTACTGCCTTTTCGATTTAAGCCTGAGTTATTTCCTGTCAGCTCCATCCCATTGTTATATTTCATCATCAAATATTTCACTATCGACGGTATCTACGATTACGCTGTGACATTCCACACTGAACCATTCATCAAATAGTTTCCTGTTTCGATTTTTTGGCCACAGTGATTCATCCGTGTATCAGCCCTCAAGTTCACTCTCAAATAATTGTTCAAAATTGAGAGATATCCACTCCTCCATGTTTTCAGCATCAGCGTCTTTAATGAGATACACAGTACGTTCTTGATTAGCTCTTTCCAGTGTTATTCCTGGATCATCAACATGAGGATCTGCTTCGTTTACCCATTGAATGAATGGATTTTTGTATCTTAATATGACGGCTGCACGGTTGACCATAATTTATACATCAGATTTGGTTCGCAAAATATAACGTCTTGGACACAAGGATATCCGAACCACGATGATCTACACCCATGTGCTTAATAAAGGTGAAAAAGGCGTTATCAGTCCAGCGGATATATTGTAGCTTCCGTGATACTTGCCGGTACAAACCATCGGTCGGGGGTCGGGCCAAACTAATATTCCGATATCCCTTTTTATTCATTCCAAAATCATAGGTTTTTTCCTTCTATTATCGATCTTTTCGGTATCGAAAAAAACCTTATAGATATAGTTACATCAATTTATATACTTGCTTACCACAGGCTACGAGGGTTTTGTTTGCCACCGGGTGTTGCGATCTCCATAAATTTTGTAAGTTACACTGATGAATTTGTTATTTTTTCCTGGCAGAATTTTTTGTTGTTATCAATGAGCGAAATCTGTTAGAAGTGGTTTCAAAGCCCCATTTTATCCGCCTCAGGTGGGCTAAGGCCTAATGGCTGTTTTGCAAACCTCTTCAAAATGCTCACATGTTAGAGGGTTGAGCCCGTTGGCCCGTTAGCCCGTTAGCCCGTTAGCCGGTAGAAAAATAAAAACAGATAGCATTCCGTTTTGAACGGGCTAAACCGGCTCAACTGGCAAACCGGCTAACCTAAAATCACGCCTTGCCCTTGAACCTAATCTGAGGTTTTGGAACCGCTTCAGGGTAAAATATATAGATCGGCTTTATGAATAACACCAGTTGAGGGCAGGAGCACCATGACGACGTATTTGAAAAAAAAAATTAAAAAGGTAAAAGATTTTTATCGCCTCTACACTTCCGGACTAAACCGCCAGGAAGTCGAGCGCCTGCTCAAAAAAGATACCCTGCAGGCCCTTACTTACTACAAAGAAAAAACCACCCTTAAAAACAAAACCCAGGAAATAAGATCGTTTAAAACCACGGTTAAAGTCGTCAAGGAGATCTTTCTGAGCTTTCTGATGCAGCTCACACCGGCCCGAAGACTATTCTACGGTATCAGTGTCGTGGGATTCATGATCGGTTTGCTTTCGCCGGATTGGGTATGGATTACGGCCTCTTTTATCGTCTTGAATCTGTTGCTTGCACTGGAGCTTGCCGATAAACTGACTACCCGCGACGAGCTTGAAATCGCCCGGGAAATCCAGATCAGTCTCCAGCCGGAACAAATCCCCGAAATACCGGGGTTGTCTATATTTTCCTTTTCACAGCCGGCCAAAATCGTGGGTGGGGATTTTTTCAACATCGTCAAACGTAAAGACGATCAGATGTTGAGTATTGTCGGCGATGTTGCCGGAAAGGGTATTCCGGCGGCATTATATGCCGCCCACATTCAAAGCATGTTCGAGTCCTTGTCTGAGCAAAACGCCTCCCCGGCCATGATTCTGAAGGGTTTGAATCAGCTGATCTGCAAGCGTTTGCGCGAAGGCGATTTTATTACAGCCGTGATTGCATTTTTCGAATTCGGGGAAAAATCGGTAACCATTGCACGCGCCGGGCACAACTGGCCGCTGTATTACTGTTCGCAAACCAAAACCATTGCACCCTTGAAGCCCAGGGGACTGTGCCTCGGCCTGGATGAAACCATGGGTTTTTCGTCATGCCTCGAAGAAAAAAAGATGCCCATAAAAAGCGGGGATGTACTGCTTCTCTATTCCGACGGTATTACCGAGGCCATGAATTCGAATAACCATCTGTTCGAGTTATCCCGGCTGGAATCGGCCTTGAAAGAAAGCGTCCATTCTAGCGCCGATAAGATCGTGGAACGGATCAACCACCGCCTGGGTGAGTTCGTCCAATCCGAAGAATTTCACGACGATGTCACCATGGTGGCACTAAAAGTAAAATGAAGCTCCCCGCCGCAGTCAAACATATTGTGCGGTCATTAATTTTTGAAGGATTTCCCCTGGAAAATCTGCGATGGCTCAACACACCTTGACTTATCAGCTGCTTTTGACATATTCTGACAGAATAAATATCTTATCCTAAGGAATTAATCGGGGACATTTCGAATATCAAGATTTCACGCTCGCCTTCTTTCCCCAAACGCAAAAGCACGTAATCTCATGTATCAATCCCAACGCAATCCGTGGCCGGCAATACTTTTCAGCTTTATTGTGGTTATTGTTTGCACGCCACGCCCGGCTTTATCTGCTGCAGTTTCGATGGAATATTTCCTGGGGTTCAACGGTCATTTCCAGCTTAATTCATGGACACCCCTAACCGTAGTTCTCGAAAACAGAGGCAAACCGGCACGCGGAAATCTGGAAGTGATTGTCACCTCCGGTAGCGAATTCCGCCAGGATGTTTACCCCACGACCTATGCATTGGATGCAGAACTGCCTCATAATTCAAAAAAGCGTTATGCATTTGCCGTTTTGATTAAATCCATTACCCATGATCTGATCATCCGGCTGAAACAAAATGATGACATCCTTATTTCAAAATCCATAAATCTGAGACCTTATTTCACCAAAAAAAAATTTGCTATCGTTGGGGACAATTTCGTTTCCCCGGACATTTTATCGGTGTTGCCGGAAAATCTATACCCGGCCAATGTTCGTCCCGAATTCCTCCCGGAAAACTGGTACGGATACGATGGCGTGAAATTACTCATCATGCGGGCTAGCGCCCTGAGGCGTTTAAAAGAAAGACAGTTTCAGGCCTTAACCCGGTGGATAAAGATGGGAGGTTATCTCATAACCACCGGCGGCATGAATTACGGTTCGTTGCACGACCAACGAACCCAGCATTTATTGCCTGTAAGGGTACTGGGACATAAACGGCTGCTAGAATTGCCTTCGTTAGCCCAGTTTTGCAACCGGCCGCTTAACGCTATCCAACCGTTTCTGGTATTGCATGTCAAAATTGACGATGCCAGGGTTCTCTTGCAAGAAAATAATATCCCGATCATAATCCAAAAAAACCTTGGCATCGGTCAAATTGGTTTTTTGTCTTTTGATTATAACATGCCGCCCTTTAGTCGCTGGCATGAAAGGAAGATTTTTTGGGAAAAACTTCTGTCAACACACAAGCCGATCGAAAATCAAGGAATGGTTGTCGGCGACCAGAAAATCATCGATTCCATGGTAGATAGCATGCCAGGCATTTTCCCGGATTTTGGATCAGGTTTAATATTTATTGGTGTTTATGTTTGTTTGCTGTGGTTTTTTTTGAAGAAAGTCAGAAATCCCGGAAAACTCAGATGGCAGTACAGTGTTTATATTTTATTGATGATTACTGCATTTACCATAATTGGTTACTGGCGCTTCTTTTACCCCACTATCCGACACAACTTCAGCTACAATAGCTTCTTCCAATTGGATGGGTACGGCCAAAATAAGATTGCCTCCGGTAAATATATCGTCGGGCTTTATTCGTTGAAAAAATCGGCCTACCGCTTAAATTTCGGACCGGGGCCACAGCCTGTCAGCGCCATTATATCCAAACGCTCAAATAGAAAAATACCCCACCCGTATACAATAGAAGACAATTATTCCCGACAGCGAATTTTGGGATTTTTAGATAAATGGTCTCACAGCTTTTATACGATAAATTCTAAATTTGATTCTCCCTTCGAGGGTCACGCCCTGCGGGATCGTCATCACCTAACCCTCTCGATCGAAAATAAGTTCTCCCGCAGGATCACTCATTGCATGGTATATTTTAAAAAACGATTTTTGCTGATTGATGATATCCCGGCCACCAAACAGCAAACAATTACACTCGCATTATCTGATTTAAAAAAAACGGAGATTTTTTACGAACAGGAAATAGAAAAAATTATCGATGGCCTGGGTATCCATGCGTCTGCATCCTATTTAAAATCGGCCCAAAACACGATTTTAAAAAATTTAATTCTCGCAATCGATGCTAAATACAGAGCAGCGCCGGATAGAATGGTTCTTGTTGGCTGGGTGCAAGCCGGTGTAATTCAACCCGTATTTGAACAATCCAGACCGTTGGGTGAGAATCTTACCCTCGTCAAATGGGAATTTTCGGTGGGAATCAATTCATGAAATTTTATTATTTAACCGACGATTCAGAAAAATCCCTGGCGCCTTTTTTTTCAAAAATGGTGCTGGCGGCCAGTTTTCTCAGTGTCGTGATGATAGTTGGGCTAATGTTTGTATTTTGGCCACGACGAACGCTTTCCAGTTTTATGATTGCGGAAGCAATTCCATATACCTTTTTTCTGATCTTTGGAGCGACCCTGATCGTTTATTCTTATGTCAATCTTTGCTGTGGCTGCGGGGATATGATTCAACGCGGTTACCATATAATAAATTATCCAACCGATAAATCCACATTTGAAAAAGAAATCGGTTTTTATCATTATGGACTGATTGAATTTTTACTGCATACGCTCGTTTTGCTGCTTCCTTTTGTGCCCCTCCTGATCGTGCCGGCGGCCATTTCGGCCGTATCATTGATTACATTTATAAAAGCGGTATCCATCTTGTTCACCGCATCACTTATTTGCAGGATGTTTGGATTTATGGTGTATCTATTTTGGGGAAGGTTGAGTACCCTTGGCTATTTTGTGGCCAGAGCGATTATGATCCTATTTATTTTTGGTACAATTTTTTGGGCTCCTTTTATCAATCCATTAAGGCTACTATACTTAATGAATCAACGTCCGAATGGCACGGGTATTGCCTTTGTTTCTTATATGGTGATTGCACTGTTGGCCATACTTGGCCTTAGTATTACAAACCACATTCTGGTCAGGCATAATATAAAAAAGGGTAAATCACGTCCGGATGAGTTGTAGTTAATTAAAACAGAATAAACTGTTATCTCCAATTGAGCAGGTATGATCCCAGAGGGTACAAGGGCTCAACCCCGCCACAGAGACGGCGGGTAAAGATTCAAGGATTCAAGTGAAATGCTAAAGAATGTTAAACGCGCTGATAAAGTCTTTAGAAAACAAACCCTTGAATCTTTACCCGCCGTCTCTGTGGCGGGCTTGACCCCTGGAATCCTTGGATCCTCTTCTCCAACTAATGTGGAGAAGAACCATAAGGATTAATTCAGATGAATGCCGAAACCTTATTCTTTGGCGAAATATCAAAACTGAAGCGGCGTGTAATTTTCAAAGCCATTCAGCGGACATTGCTATACGCCGCTTTGACCCTCCTGGGCATCTGCACAATCGTATTAATCATCGAAAAGGCGGGGTTATTGAAATCCGGTGTTTTGGGTTCGTGGTATATCCTTCTCATCGGATTCTCTTTATCTGTTGGTTTATTGACCGCCATATTAAAGAAAAAAGATTTTCAGGCTTTTCTGATTGATATCGATACCCGTCTGATGCTCAAAGACAAACTCAGCACTGCTTACGAATACCAGAAATTTGGTAAAAAATCTGTCCTTTTAGAAATACTGATGGAAGACGCAACCAACACCCTGCGTCAACTGAGCAGCCGGAAACTATTTCCCCCTGCATTCTCGTTTCTTTATCTCTCATTAGTTCTTTTGATCCTGATAAACTTGGCCCTGTATTCGAGCGATTATTTTTTGACCGGCAATAAATCGACGCGCAGCAAGCAATATAAATTGGAAAAGATCGGCACATTGCTGCGAAATTACACTGAAAACCGTATTGAAGGCCAAAAAGGGGGGAAAACAAGACAACCGGATGTTTATCGCAGAGAATTGGAAGATCTCAGCCGCAAGCTTCACGATGGATCCATTACCCGGGATCAGTTGTTTACCACGCTCAATAAGTTTTTAAAAGATGTCCGGGGAAAGCAAGCACGTCTGACCGGGGTACTTGATACCCAATTGAAGGCGGCAAAAATTGAAGAGATGCCCCTTTCAAAAATTCCCACGCTGCAAAATTTATCGGCGCGCAACCTGGAAAAACTCAAAATGCTCCTCAATCAGTTACCAAACAACCAGATTCCTTATTCCATTAACCGGGACATAGACACCCTCCAGGAACTGCAGCGGTTGGGGAAGCTTCTTTCTCAGATTATTGATGATATCAATGAGGATACGACGGCGGCGGGTATTTCCGATCGCAACCAAATGGGCGGGTCGCAATCCATGAATGCGCCCCCAAAAGCCCGCGACGATAGCCAACGTTCAAAGATCCCGGCAACATTTTCAAGCTCACAACTTGACACAGAGGACTCCTATCGACAGCCGGGTTCTGATCTATCACAAGGAGAGAGCCGTGATTTACAGAAGGAATTCGAATCGCGTGGCGGATATTCTTCTACTGCGGGTCGTGGAAAATCCGGCGGGAAGAAAAAATCGAGCACTGAAATTGAAAAATCCCCTGGCCCCGGCATTCAGGACAAAATGATTTCATCACAAATGCAAAATTATCTGATCCATATACGTTCTTTGACAGCCATCGGTGAGTCCAGGATAGAACCGGAAGACATTATACGAAACTATCAGCAGGAAATTGAGGGTGTCCTTCAAAAAGAGGATATCCCCTTAAATTATCGCGAGTATATAAAACATTATTTTATTTCGATCGGATTGAAAACGGAAGAAAATGCCCATGAATATAAATGAAAGCGTAGCGGCCATCAGAAGCAATTTCGAACGGATCAACAATGAGCTGGCAAAAATCATTGTGGGACAGAACCAGTTAATCAGGCATCTTTTTACCTGTCTGCTTTCCGGGGGTCATGCCTTGATCGAGGGTGTGCCGGGATTGGGCAAAACGCTGATTGTTCGGTCCTTGAGCAAAATTTTGGATCTCAAGTATTCCCGTATCCAATTTACACCCGATCTGATGCCGGCTGATATACTCGGCACAAATATTGTAAAAGAGGATGGTGAGGGAAGTCGCTATTTTGAATTTTACAAAGGACCGATATTCGGCCAGCTCATCCTGGCCGATGAAATCAACCGGGCCAGCCCCAAAACCCAGTCGGCCCTGTTAGAGGCCATGCAGGAAGAAAAAGTTACGATTTTCGGCACAAAATATCACTTAGAGCCGCCTTTTATGGTGCTTGCGACTCAAAATCCCATCGAAATGGAGGGCACCTACCCGCTTCCTGAAGCCCAGATTGACAGATTTTTCTTCAAGCTCAAGATCAGTTATCCCGATGAAAATGAACTCCTGGAAATCATCGATAAAACCACTGAAGACTATAAATATGAATTGAAGAGTGTCCTGGGCGCAGATTCTATTCTTGAAATGAAATCTCTTGTCAGACAGATACCGATTGCAAGCCATGTGAAGGATTTTGCCGTTCGCCTGGTATTGGCCAGCCATCCTGACCATCCCCATGCCACCGAGCTGATTAAACAATATGTCCTGTTCGGAGCAAGCCCCAGAGGCGTGCAAAGTTTGATTCTGGCCGCAAAAGTAAACGCTGTGGTCGAGGGACGCTATAACGTTTCTATCGAAGACATCCGTGAGGTTGCGAAAGCGGCTTTACGGCATCGCATTGTATTGAATATCAGAGGTGAAACGGAAGGAATTGATGTAGACAATGTCATAAACGAAATTTTAAGTAAGGTTCAAAGTCAATAGGGTAAGCATATAAACAGTGGCGTGTTGAAATTCTGGATCTGGGATTTTGGATTGCGGAATGATTAGTACGGTGAGTCATTGATCAAGCGAGCATCCGTTGTTTTTAATCCAAAATCTAAAATCCAAAATTATAATTTT
>CAMYNZ010000122.1 GCA_947259865.1 uncultured Desulfobacterales bacterium
TGAAATGCTAAAGAATTACAAAGAGTTGAAAGCAATTAAAAAGGTGTATTGGGTAAACTAAAAAAAGACATCGCAGAAATCGAAAGAATGCTAAAGGCGCTGATAAAGTCTTTAGAAAACAAACCCTTGAATCCTTGACCCCTGGAATCCTTGTACCCTCTTCTCCAACTAAAGTGGAGAAGAACCTTTTTTGAATAGTAACAGGGTCCCCCTATGTTTGGCACCATTTGCGCATTTGACCCGCCAGCCGGTCATAACGGAGAGCTTCTGTAAGATGGATCGTCGTACCTTTTTGAAAATTGTCGGCGCAGGTAGCGTTTCCCTCGCCGCCGGCTGCTCGCCACCCGACAAGGCACTTTATTCTCTCGTTCACGCCCCGGATGATATGGTCACCGGAAAAGCCAGCTGGTACGCTTCGACCTGCCGCGAATGCCCGGCCGGTTGCGGTATTCTTGCCAAAAACAGAGAAGGACGGGTGATTAAGGTCGAGGGCAATCCACTGCATCCAGTAAACAGGGGCAGGCTCTGCATGAGAGGCCAGGCCGCCCTTCAGGGACTCTATAACCCGGATCGGATTAAAACCCCGCTTCTAAAAGAAAACGATAACTGGAAATCCCTATCGTTCTCCGAGGCTGAAACGATTCTGCAGCAAAGAGCAATCAAGGCCTCCAGGGGCGGGCAGGGCAGAATAGGTATGGCTACCGAGATTGCGGGCGAAACGTTGTTGAAGCTCTTTACAGAATCTCTTGAACACTGGAATTCTCAGGGGCCCATGATATTTGAGCCATTTGCCTATGAGTCACTGATAAAAGCCAACGAAGCAGTTTTCGGCGTAAAAGGGCTGGTTTCATATCGAATGGAGGCGGCCGACCTGCTTGTTTCCTTTGGGGCTGATTTTTTAGAAACCTGGCTGTCACCGGTTGAATATGCCTGGAAATTCAAGGCCATGCATACCCTGAACAATGGGCGCAAAAGGTTGTTTTTCCATATAAGTCCTTATCAGTCACTAACCGGTGCCAATGCCGATCAATGGCTGGCCTGCAACCCCGGAAGTGAGGCCGCCATTGCCCTTGGACTGATTCGGGAAATCCTCAAACTGGGCCGGGCAACCCGTATACCCAGGGAGCGACGCCATAAAATCGAAAATGCGGTTTCCCCTTATACCAAAAAGAAAGTTACCGAACTTTCAGGTATACCGCTAAACCTTTATGAAAAGCTGACCTATCGACTGATTCGTGCCAAAAAGCCGCTTATTCTGGGAACAGGAACCGGTGCACCCGGGCCCAATGGGCTGCAGACCAATATCGCGGCCAATTACTTAAATCTTTTCCTCGATTCAGATTTGTCACTTTTGAACGTTGATGAAAGACACCGGGTCGAGCTCGCCGCCCCACGATCAGAAGCCCTTGATTTTTTCAAAACCCTTGATAAACGTTCGGTGGAACTGCTTTTGTTAAACAACGTAAATCCCGTTTATGCCTTGCCGCCCGCAAGCGGGATAAAAGAGGCTTTAGCAAGGGATACGTTGTTTGTGGTTTCATTTTGCAATTTCATGGATGAAACTGCGAAATTAGCCGATCTTATTTTGCCGGTGCGTCTGCCCCTGGAAACCTGGGATGAGTACAGCGGAAAAAATGGGATGGTTTCCACGCTGCAACCGGCTATGGGCAGATTGACCCGGGCGCCTCACCTCGGCGATGTAATCTTGCGGGCTGCCTTTGGTGACGGCCGCCCGGTTGATAATTTCAAAACCTATCTGGTTTCAGGGCTTGTGGCCAAGAGGCTAATAAAAGATGAAAGCGGTTGGCTGCGAAGCATTCAAAACGGGGGACTTTTCAAGATACCCCGGCGCACCAAAAAGAAAAAGCGTTACACGGTCAAATCCGTCCCCCGCTTTTTGAGCAAGCTCTCCGATCCTTACACATCCGGTCTGAACTTTATTGCAACCCCGTCCCTGCGGTTTTTCGACGGTCGCGGGGCCAATCGGCCCTGGCTTTGTGAAGTCCCGGATCCTCTAACGCGAGTCGCCTGGCAAACTCCGCTATTGGTGCATCCGCAAACCGCCAAGCAGTTTGGTATCAACCAGGAAGATGTGGTTCAGATAAAATCCGGCTGGGGTCGTTTGCAAGCCGCGGTCTATGAAACCGAAAATGTCAAACCGGGAACGTTGGCGATGGCACTCGGCCAGGGACATACATCTTACGGGCGATATGCATCGGCGGTGGGTGTCAATCCCGGCAGTATTCTTCCTCCTGATATCGAATTAGCTTCCGGTGGGCCAATTTTTGCTGCTGAAAAAATCAGCATTTCGAAAAGCAATGCAACCATGAGACTGGCGCGCATGTACGGCAGCCGAACCCAGCAGGGAAGAACCTATGCGCTTGCGGTGTCCTTGGAAGAATTGAAAAAGGACAAATCCTCTGAAAAGTCCGGACTGACGATGAACGATTTTCCATTCACGATCCCGCTGCGTGACGGATACGATAAAAAAAGGGACTTTTATCCACCGATTGACCATGAAAACTACCGCTGGTCCATGGTGGTGGATTTGGATAAATGCATCGGATGCGCGGCGTGCTCGGCTGCGTGTTACGCGGAAAACAACATCGGTACTGTCGGTGTGGAGCGGGTGATTGAACGCCGGGAGATGGCCTGGATGAGCATCGTGCGCTATCTGAATCCGAAACAGATGGAGAAAATTATTTTTGTTCCCATGCTTTGCCAGCATTGTACCAACGCCCCCTGTGAATCGGTTTGTCCGGTGTATGCACCCCATCATTCCAAAGAAGGTATCAACAATCAGATTTACAATCGCTGTATCGGGACCCGTTATTGTTCACAGAATTGTCCTTATAAGGTACGCCGGTTCAACTGGTTTAACTGGAAGTGGCCCAGGCCCATGAACTTGCAGCTCAATCCGGATGTTACGGTGCGAAGCAAGGGCGTTATGGAAAAGTGCTCCTTTTGCATTCAGCGGATCAAAGCCGCCCACACGCTTGCGAAAAACGAAAAAAGAGCAATCCGGGACGGTGAAGTGATTCCGGCCTGCGTTCAAACCTGTCCCACAAATGCACTTACGTTCGGTAACCTGATGGACCTGAACAGCCGGGTAAGAAAACTCATACAAGACCGGCGGGCGTATCAGATCATGGGATATCTCAACACCAAGCCTGCAGTGATTTATCTTAAAAAAGTCCTCCAGGAGATCTGAAACAATGTCGGAACTGACTTCTGCTAAAATCGATCAAACCATACTGGATACCTTGCAGCCGCCACGTCGCGGTTACTGGACTATGGTAGCAATCTTATTTTTAGGTGTGCTGATCGGCGCTGCCTGCTGGATTTACCAAATTTTTGTGGGTATCGGGGTGGGCGGTCAGAACATTCCTGTGGCCTGGGGAACCTATCTGATTAATTTCGTATTCTGGGTGGGAATTGCCCATTCGGGCACCCTGATTTCCGCCATCCTCCATCTACTTCGCGCCGGATGGCGCAATCCGATTGCCAGAGCCGCTGAAACCATGACTGTTTTTGCGGTTTGTATCGCCGGTCTTTTTCCTTTTATTCACCTGGGTCGGGTCTGGCAGGTGTATTATATGATACCGCATCCCAATCAGAGATTTTTATGGCCGAACTTTTTATCTCCGCTAATGTTTGATGTGGTTGCCATCAGCACCTATCTGACCGTAAGCAGCCTGTTTTGGTATACGGGCCTGCTGCCGGACTTAGCGGCTGTGCGCGACAAGGCCAGCGGTAGGCGCAAAAAGATTTTTACATACCTTTCGCTCGGTTGGACCGGGCAGCATGATCAGTGGCGACATTATACCCGGGGCTATCTATTTTTTGCGGCCCTGGCAACACCGCTGGTCATATCGGTGCACAGCGTCGTTTCCTGGGATTTCGCTTTGGGTATCGTACCCGGTTGGCATACCACCATATTTGCACCTTATTTTGTGGCCGGTGCGATCCACTCCGGTTTGGCTATGGTTTTGACCCTGATGATTCCGCTGCGAAAGTTATTTCGGTATGAAAAAATCATAACGCTGGATGTTTTGGATAACGTCGCCAAGACCATTGTTTTTACCGGATTGATTGTGGGATTTGCCTATGGAACGGAATACTTTATCGCCTGGTACAGCCACAATATCGTTGAGTTGGAGTCTTTTCGCTGGCGTGCTCTGGGTGAATACCGCGTTGGATTTTACATCATGGTGGTGTGCAATAGCCTTGTTCCCTTGCTGTTTCTGTTTAAAAAATTCCGCCGAACCGTGACGTTGCTTTTCGGAATTTCGCTGCTGGTCAACCTGGGCATGTGGTTTGAGCGGTTTGTTATCATCATTGGCGGTGTTGCTCACGGATTTTCACCCCATGCCTGGGGACTCTATGCACCGACCCTCATTGAATATGGCATCATGCTTGGCAGTTTTTGTTTCTTTTTCTTCTTGTTTCTGCTTTTTGCCAAGCACTTACCATCTGTTTCGATGACAGAAATGAAGGAAACACTCGGCAAAGGAGAAGCCCATGCAACCTAAAAGATATATCATGGGGCTTTTTAAGGATGAAGACCAGGTTGTTTCGACCGTAGCGGCATTGAAGGATTCCCCATTTGAATTACAACGGGTCAATACCCCTTTTCCCAACCATAAGATTTTGGATGCCTTGAAACTCAAAAAGAGCAAAGTCGGCTATTTCACGCTGGCTGGGGGAATTCTGGGCTTTTTCACCGGTTTTGGTCTGGCCATTTTTTGTGCAACCAAATGGGGTCTTATTGCAAGCGGCAAACCGGTAATCTCACTCATACCGTTTTTTATTGTGGGATTTGAATTTACGATTCTGTTTGCCGTTTTTGGCAACATTATCGGCTTGCTGGCATTGGGCGGTTTGCCCAGTTTTAAGGGGCTCAAATATTATGATCCCCGCTGTTCCGCGGATCATTTTGGGGTACTGGCAACCTGTACGGCCGAACAGGGGGACGGATTGAAGAACTTTTTCCAGAAACAGGGGGGAGAAGTAAAGGTGTTTGAGTGAATGTTCTGTTGGTTTAATTGGTTTTATGTATTCAATTGGTTCAATTAATTTCAGCCACGAAACCAATCCAACGAATTCAACATATTTGATAGAATGCTATGACATCAAACCAAAATAATACAATCCTTCCTCAAAAATCCTATTTGTGGATTTTTGCCGCTATGATCGTCGTCGGGCTGGTGGCATTTGTGGTCGGAATTGGCGGGCGTCATCCCGCCAGAGCCTGGCAAACGTATCTCATCAATTTTTTACTGTGGTCGGCGATTGCACAGGGCGCTGTCGTTTTTTCGGCGGTCACCTATATCACCAAGGCCCGCTGGAGCGGGCCCTTAGCGGGTCTGGCCGAGTCCTTTGCCATTTTTTTCCCGGTTTCCTTTATCCTGTTCCTGCTTCTTTTTCTGGGTCAATCCCACATTTTCCCCTGGGTGGATGCGGACCTGCACGGCAAAGAAGTCTGGCTGAACGTGCCGTTTCTGTTTACCCGGGATTGTTTTGGTCTCTTAATACTTTATGGCCTGGGTTTGGTGTATCTTTATAATGCGTTGCGACTGAAATTTGATTCCCGTCAATCCGAAGGCTGGCTGCGGGCTTTTTTACAGAAGCGCTGGTCACGGGAGGCACAGGATCCCGCAGCCTTGAAAAGCAAGCTAACCTTTCTGGGGGGATTTTACATCCTGGCCTTTGCCCTGGTGTTGAGTCTGATTGGATATGACCTGGTAATGAGCATGGATCCCCACTGGATTTCCACCCTCTTTGGCGCTTACACTTTTGTAAAAGCATTTTATGTGGGATTGGGCGGTATCATCATTCTGGCATCAATATATTACCTGAATCGTGGAACTGATTCAGGCCTTACGTCCTCGCATTTTCACGACATCGGTAAACTATTTTTCGCCTTTTGTCTTTTGTGGGCCGATTTTTTCTATGTCCAGCTGGTGGTTATCTGGTATGGGAACATTCCGGAAGAGGCCAACTATGTCATTGAACGGGTCATGCTACCCCCCTGGAATTCACTGGCCTGGGTGGTATTTATCGTGTGTTTCATTTTACCATTTTTTATTCTGCTCAACAAAAAAATTAAAACCCGACCGCTTCTCATGATTGTGATTTGTTCCGTAATCATCATCGGAATCTGGTTTGAACACCTTTTATTACTCGGACCGGCGCTCAGTCATGGCGTGACCGACATTCCGGTGAGCTTTCTGGACGGATTCATTTCGCTCGGATTTTTAGGGCTTTTGGCTTTGGTTGTGATTTATTTTTTAAACATGTTTCCCGAGCTGGCCCGGGTTAAAGGGGATCATTGAAAAATAACTCATGCAACTAAATTACAAGAGGTCATCTGAACGTTGAAAAAGAACATCACCCCCATTCTGCTGACTGTTGGCAGTTTGTTTTTCATCGCCGCTTTTTTCTATTTCTTTTATACACCGCCGGCCACCCGGATCGGACCGGAACAGCCGATTCCGTTCAGCCACGCGGTGCACAGCGGCGTAAAGCAGATCCAGTGCCAATTTTGCCATCCCTATGTTGGCTATTCGAATCATCCGGGACTGCCGGCGGTGGAAAAATGTCTCTACTGCCATAAATACATCATCGCCAACCATCCCTGGATCAAAAAGGAACACATGTACTATAACACCCAAACCCCCACGCCCTGGCTGGAGATCAACTACGTGGCCGAGCATGTGCTTTTTAACCATCAGCGACACGTCAACAGCGACATTGCCTGTGAATCCTGTCACGGCAAAGTCGAGAACATCCACAGGCTTCCGCGCAAGATCTGGCGCATGGGTGTTTGTTACGAGTGTCATAAAGAAAAGGGCGCCAATTTGGATTGCTGGCTGGCGTGTCACAGCTGAGACCAGCCGGTGCAAGATATGATCTAAAAACGGGGCGAGTTATCCGGCAACCGCCAGCAATTGGCTGCCGCCGTGTAATTTACCCGACAATGTATCGCTCGAAAGGATAATCGTTTTTATGTCTTCACGTGCCGAACAACACCCGGAGCGTTTTCGAACCGCGAGAGCTTTTTGCCTGACGTCGGCCCTATGGTTTAGCGGGGCAGTGTCCTTCGGCATGATCGGTGCGGGTTATCTGATTGCCCCGGATTTTATGGCCAATATCGGATTTGTCCATTTCGGCAAAGCGCGTCCGGTGCATGTGAATTTAGTGCTGTTTGGGTTTGTAACACCGGGTTTCCTGGCGGCTGCCTTTTACTATGTGCCGCGGCTGCTGCGAACGGATTTGTATAGTGAAAAGCTGGGTGTATTCACCGCCATACTTTGGAATATCACCCTGCCCCTCATAATTATCAGCCTGGGTCTGGGGTATTCCCAGGGGCGAGAGTACGCCGAAATGCCGTGGCCGGTGGACATGCTGATTGTGATTCTCTTTGCTCTGGTCACTTTCAACCTGATCATGACCATCCGGCAGCGGGAGGAAAAAATTCTGTATGTGTCCGTATGGTATGTTACTGCCGCCGTTGTTTTGACCGCTATTACCTTTTCCCTTGGCAATGTCATCTGGCAGCCCAGCACCGGGGCCTTGGCGGGTATTCCGGACGCCATCCTCCTCTGGTTTTACGGCCACAACGTTTTCGGGCTGCTACTGACACCCATGGGTCTTGCGTTGGCGTACTACGTAATTCCCCGGGCCACCCAAAGCCCCCTTTACAGCCATACGCTGTCCTTGATCGGTTTCTGGTCTCTGATTGTTGTCTACACGCATATTGGGACCCATCATCTGCTGCAAGTTCCGGTTCCCACTTATTTGAAGACGATTGCCATCGTGGATAGCGTGGCGATGGTGATTCCGGTCATGGTGTTTTTGATCAACATCTGGTACACCGTGAGGGGTAAACTCGGTGCAATTCATGCCGACATCGGCGCCAAATTTGTTTTTACCGGTACCATCTACTATTTCTTTGTCAATATCCAGGGCTCGATGATGTCTTTGCCGATCGTGCAACGGGTGACCCACTTTAACAACTGGGTGGTGGGTCACGCGCATATCGGTGTTTTAGGATTTGCAGGTGTCACTGCGTTGGGGGGTATTTATTATATTCTGCCCAAAATTACCGGCAAACCGTTGTACAGCAAATTTTTAGCCGATCTGCAATATTGGCTGGTTCTGATCGGCATTACGGGTTTTGCGATTGTGCTTACGGTCGCAGGCCTGATCCAGGGTCAGGCCTGGATCAACGGTGAAACCGTATACCGGGTGCTGCCCGCAATCCATCACTATTATGTAGCCAGAGCCATGCTGGGGGTGACTATTTTTGTTGGCGCTTATGTCGGTTTGTATAATATCATCCGATCACTGTATTTTAATCATGGAGCAACATCGTGAAAATGACGCCGGTTACAATTTTAGTCGGGATTATAGCCATTCTGGCGGCAGTGGTTTTTGTCATGGTCTACTGGCCATACACCCAGAGCGATATGACCCCCTCTGAAATTTACCGGTCCCGGTTACCGATTGAGGTGGCCGGCAGGGCCATTTACATTCAAAACGGGTGTGTTTATTGCCACAGCCAGTCGATTCGCAGCATTGATTGGGGTCATGGCGCACAGAGAATTGCCCAGGCCGGTGACTATGTTGGGGACAAACCGATTCTGCTGGGTTCCCAGCGCACCGGCGTGGACCTTTCCCAGGAGGGTGGAGAGCATCCCGATGACTGGCATATTGCCCACTTTATTAATCCCCGTTATACCCGGCCCAATTCAATTATGCCGCCATTTCGCTGGCTGGGCATGCAAAAAATTAATACCTTGACCCAGTATATTCAGAGCCTGGGTTTCAAACAGGCCGATCGACGAATGGAGCGACAACGCTACTGGAAACAGGAAGCCATCAAAGCCTATGAAGCCGGACCGGATGTCAACGTCAAATGGATGGCTGAACAGGTGCCCGAAGGCTGGCGCAAAATCCCCAATCCTTATCCGACGACACCGGCCGGGCTGCAGCGGGGGCAAAAGATCTATCAGGATTTTTGTATCGGCTGCCACGGGCCCATCGGTGACGGCATGGGGCCGGCCCAACCCTGGATTTATCCGCCACCGTTGAATTTTACCGTTCTCAAGGGCCGGGAAATATCCGGTGGCATCATCTATTATCAGCTGATGAACGGCATTACCGGGACGGCGATGCCGTATTTCAAACGCGAGCTCGAGTCGCAGAAAATCTGGGAGGTCGGTGACTATGTGGCGGTATATTTCATCAACCAGAGTGACGCCAACACCGACCCCCGGGGTATTGACGCTGCCTGGGAACCGTAAACGAATGTTTAAATTTCAGCCGTATAGTGTCAAACACCCTGAACCCTGAACCCTGAATCCGGAACCTGGCATTATGTACTATCCCTATTTTATCGCCTATATGTTTATCGGTTTTGCGATCAGTTTACTGGTCTTTTATTGGGCACTTAATAACGGTCAATTCAATGACCAGCAAAGAGCCCGGTTTTTGCCTTTGGAAGGCGGGGTAATTCGATCCACTTCGGCGAAGCTGCCGATGGTCAAGCGAATTGAAACATATACTTTATTCTTTCTGGCCGGTTGCGGCCTTCTGGCTACTGCCATCGGTCTGGCGGTGATCCTTGTGCGCGCAAAATTAGTATAAATCAGCAGATGTGGTG
>CAMYNZ010000123.1 GCA_947259865.1 uncultured Desulfobacterales bacterium
TTATATTTTCCCAGCCAGGAGGCGGATATGTCCTCGCCCTTCCCCGCGATGATATTTCGCAGGCCCGTAACCGCCAGCTCACGGCCGATTATGATACACACTATCCAGGCCGGTATCCAGCCCTGGGCGGTGAGCATAATAAAAGCCGAAGACACCAGCAGTTTGTCTGCAACCGGATCCATCACTTTGCCGAGCATGGTTTCGAGCCCGCGGTGCCGGGCTAAATAGCCATCCAGATAATCCGTAATTGCGGCCGCGCTGAACAGTGCCGCTGCTAAAAATGTGAAAAACCGGTTGGGATGAATCATCAGGATGACAATGGCCGGTACGGCGGCTATCCGGAATAACGTCAAAAAATTGGGGTGACTCATCACACTTTTAATTTTGCTGCTTTCAATCATAGTCGTTTCAGAAGAAAGTAATTATTTAGGCCTGGGACTTATGCCAATCGTCCAGAAAGGCTTTCAAACCGATATCGGTTAACGGGTGGGCAGCCAGTTTGCTGAGTACGCTAAACGGAATGGTTGCGATATCAGCCCCCAGCAGCGCCGCCTCCAGCACATGCAACGGATCGCGAACACTGGCCACGATAATTTCGGTATCAAATGCATAGTTGCTGTAAATTTCAGCAATCTGTTCCACCAGGACAAGGCCATCCTGGGAAATGTCATCCAGGCGACCCACGAAAGGGCTGACAAATGCGGCCCCGGCTTTGGCTGCCATAAGTGCCTGCAGGGGAGAAAAAACCAGGGTCACGTTCGTCCGGATGCCTTCATCGCTAAGCTTGCGGGTGGCCTTCAGACCGTCGGTTGTCATGGGAATTTTCACCACAATATTCTGGTGAATGGTTGCCAGTTCGCGGGCTTCTTTGACCATACCGTAATGATCAATGCTGATGACTTCTGCGCTTATGGGACCGTTCACTATCTCGCAGATCTGGGTGATAATTTCCTTGAAGGGGCGCGCTTCTTTGGCGATGAGCGTCGGATTGGTGGTTACACCATCGACCATACCCATACTCAATGCTTCTTTTATCTCATCAATATTGGCTGTGTCGATAAAGAATTTCATGAGCTGGAGACTCCAATCGGGCTAAAAGGTTGGATTGTTCAAATGCCAGGCAACTTATGGGTCTGATCTTGATTCAATAAATTTGTCTCTGCATTCCGGGCTGCAAAAATGCAGATTTTCACCTTTAACATTTAAATGGATACCCTTGCGCTTGGGGAAATAGACTTCGCAATAGGGGTCTTTAACCATGACATCGTCTATTTCAGCAGATGCCCGGTCGGAATCCGGCGAGCCGGCTGGGGGCAAATTTTTAAGCATCCATGACTTCAGCACTTTGTAGACAATGTAAATAATCGCGATAAATATCAGTAGTCTCATGGATACGGCTCAACACCCTGCCCGCTATCTTTCAGGCTATCTAACAGATATTGCATGCTTTTTTTCAGGATGGGATGGATAATCTTTGGATCTATATCACAGATTGGCTGCAATACAAAGCGCCTTTTGTGCATCCGTGGATGGGGAATGATGAGTCTGGCTGAGCGAAGGACAAGATCGTCAAAGAGAAGGATGTCCATATCGAGCACCCGCGGCCCGAATCGGATTTTGTCGACCATCCGGCCGGCCCGGTGCTGAACCTCAATCAAGGTGGTTAAAAGTTGCAAGGGATCCAGGACGGTTCGGATTTTTATAACATAGTTAATAAACCAGTCCTGATCCGTGTAGTCGACCGGGTCGGTTTTATACGTCCGCGAGTGTTTTAAGATATCGGTCGAACCGCACGAGATGAGGGCGTCTACCCCTTTATGGCAATTTTCGAGTTTGTTCCCAATATTGGAACCCACAGATATGTAGGCGATGTGATTTGCCATAATTGGGAAATATCTTCAATGTGATATAAAAGACGGCACGGATTCCCCGTCTACTAAATCCGGGTACCCCTGGCGCTTTCGGATGACTTCGTACTGGCCGCCGCTGACCATGACTTCCGCCACTTTTGGCCGGGAGTTATAATTGGATGCCATCGCAAAGCTATAAGCCCCGGCACTCATCACCGCAAGCAGTGCGCCGTTTTCAACAGCCGCAACCCTTCTATCCTGGGCCAAAAAATCACTGGATTCGCAGATGGGCCCGACAATGTCCGCCACCAATTCCTCCCGCTCGGACAGCACAACCGGCTGGATAGCGTGGTAGGCCTGGTATAATGCCGGACGCATCAAGTCATTCATACCCGCATCCACGATGATGAAGTTTTTAGCACCGCCGAGCTTGCGGTAAAGGGCCCGGGTGACAAGGATACCGGCGTTGCCCACAATGACCCTGCCCGGTTCCAGAATGAGTTTTAAAGCGGTTGGTTCAAGCGCATCAACGATGGCGCGTGCATATTCGGTTAGTTGCGGCGGGGTTTCATCATCGTAGGTAATTCCCAGCCCCCCACCCATATCCAGAAACTTGATTTCGATCCCCAATTTTATCAGCTCCCCAAACAAGGTTATCAAACTCTTGAGGGCATCGGCGAATGGTTGTACTTCGGTAATCTGAGAGCCGATATGGCAGTCAATCCCGATAATCCGGATATTTTTAAGCGTGTTGGCGTATTTATAGCCTTCGAGGGCGCCAAGGGTGTCGATGCCGAATTTGTTCTTTTTAAGGCCGGTGGAAATGTAGGGGTGGGTTTTGGGATCGACATCCGGATTGACGCGAATGGCGATCGGTGCTTTACATTTCAAAATACCGGCTCTTTTATCGATGAGTTTAAGCTCCTCGAAGGACTCCACATTAAACATGAGGACATCGGAGTTCAAGGCATAATCGATTTCGTCGATGCGTTTGCCCACACCGGAGTAAACAATGCGATCGGGTGTAAATCCGGCCGCCAGCCCCCGGTATAGTTCCCCGCCGGATACGATATCCAGACCGCTTCCCATGTTCTTCATCAACTTTAGAATTGCCAGGCTGGCGTTGGCTTTGGCGGAATAACATACAAGTCTGTCAACGCCGTTGAATGCGTCGTCAAATGCCGTATAATGGCGTTTTATGGTGGCGTGGCTGTACAGATAAAAGGGCGTGTCGATATCTTCAGCTATTTTTTGAATCGCCACATCTTCACAGTACAGCTCATTGTCCCGATAATTGAAATGATGCATCCATTACCTGCCGTTTGAAGTTAGAATTTAAATTCAATCGTATTGGAATCCTTACCGGATATTCCCGTTGCCGAGTAGCAGTTGACTTTGTATGTGTAACGATATCCTTGGGCAAGGATTTCGCTGTAATTCATCGCCTTTAAATTCTGATTGGTTTGGCCGGCCACCCCCGGCGGCAAATCGGCCACAGATTCAAATTTCGGGGGGCAGGTCGGGCAATCGGATTCCGAAACGGCAGTCCGGGCTCGAAACACAATACACCCTGCAATGTCGGTAATTTTGGTTTTTTTTGTCTCCGGCAGCGTCCAGTTCAAACTAAGGGTACTGTCCGTCAGTCGGTAGCTCAAATCATTGACGGCCGGCAGTATGAACCGCTGGGGTGCAATCGGCGGGGCCTTTTTCCCGCAGCCCATCAAAACCGTGGTCAGGAAAATAAAAATACAAACGTAAAAAAACAGTCGCTTTCTGATAAGGCACGTCATTTTCTTCTGTCAGGATCTTGTGGTTAGTCCCAGAAATAACTTGCAAGATTTCACCAGGGTTTGAAAAGTTTTTACGATGGTCGCCAGCGCGAGCAAAAAGCTTTCAAACCACACATAGACTTATGAACGTATTTATGGGATTTGACATTAGATGGAATATGCAAATTCCAGCCGCAATATACTAGGCGGGCAAAATGCCATCCAAACATTCCACCAGGCTGTCGATTTCTTTTTGGGTAATGATCAAGGGGGGTACGAACCGCAGGATGCTGTCCTGGATGCAGTTGATCAGAAAACCCTCTTGCATGCATTTTTCTACGAAAGGCGCCCCCTCGCTCGCCAGTTTCAGGCCTAATAGCAGACCGTACCCGCGCACCTCTTTTATGATTGCATGCCGCTGTTTGAGCCACTCAAGCCTGCCCTTGAAATAGGCCCCTATCTCGCGGCAATGTTCGATGATCTTTTCTTCAAAAAGCGTCCTTAATACCTCCCGGGCGGCGGCGGTTACCAGCGGTGTGCCCCCAAAGGTGGATGCATGGGCCCCCGGTCCGAATGCAACAGCTACAGAATCTTTGGCCAGCATTGCCCCCATGGGCAATCCGTTGGCCAGCGCTTTTGCCAGGGTCATAACATCGGGTTCAATGCCGAAATGCTCGTAGGCAAACAGCCTTCCGGTGCGGCCCATGCCGGTCTGAATTTCATCAAATATCAGCAGCACACCCGCTTTATCGCACAGCTCTCTGACCTGCTTGAGATAATCCGGATGGGGACAGCACACGCCGCCTTCACCCTGTATGGGCTCGATAAGAACGGCACATGTTTGGGGACCGACCCTGTCCGTCAGGGCGTTGATATCATCAAAGGGCACAAATTCAAATCCTTCCAGGATCGGATCAAAACCCTGCCGGATCTTTTCCTGGCCGGTGGCCGATAAGGCCGCCATGGTGCGTCCATGAAATGATTGCTCCATGGCAACGATGTGGTAACGCCCATTGTCGCCCTTATCATTGAAATACTTGCGTGCCAATTTTATAGCGGCTTCATTGGCTTCGGCCCCGCTGTTGCAGAAAAAAACTTTGTCGGCAAAACTGTTTTCGACCAGCCGGGCGGCAACCTCGGTTTGAGGCAGCGTATAGTAAAGATTTGAGACATGCACCAGCGTTTGGGCCTGGTTTGAAACCGCTTTTGCAATCCCCGGGTGGGAGTGGCCAAGGTTACACACCGCGATGCCGGCCACAAAATCCAGATAGGATCGTCCTTCCGCATCCCAGACAATGCAGCCGTCTCCTTTCGTAAGAACGAGGGGAAACCGCTTATAGGTTGCAGCGATTACCGCGTCCGCTCTGCGCATGATGTCGTCTTTCATGAGTCATCCCATTCCCGCCGGCACAACTACGGATGAAGTGCCGATAAGCCAATAGAATTTATAATTAAGCCGAAAATCAAATTGTAAGCAGTTTAATATATATTTTCTATGAAATACCGACTTTGGGAGGTGTTTCATAGAAGATATTCAGGCTAAAGGATGTAGCGGCTCAAGTCCTCATTTTCCTTTATATCCTTTAACTTATTCTCCACATATTTCCGGTCGATCAATTCTTTCTTTTGCTCGGTGTCGGGCGCTTCAAAAAGAATGTCTTCCAGCAGACGCTCCATGATTGTGTGCAGTCTTCTGGCCCCGATATTCTCTGTCAGGTTGTTAACTTCTTCTGCTATCTTTGCCAGTTCTTCGACGGCATCGTCTTCGAATACAATATCAACACCTTCAGTTCTTAAAAGCGCCATGTATTGAAGCAGCAGCGCGTTTTTGGGTTCCGTTAGTATTCTAACAAATTCCTTACGGCCCAGAGAATCCAGTTCAGTCCGAATGGGAAAGCGTCCCTGCAGTTCAGGTATCAAATCAGACGGTTTGGCTGTATGAAAAGCACCCGAAGCAATAAACAGGATATGATCCGTCTTCACGGGACCGTATTTGGTGTTTACGGTGCAGCCTTCCACGATGGGCAATAGATCCCGTTGAACGCCTTCCCGCGACACATCGGGCCCGTGGGTACTGTCTTTACCCGCGATCTTGTCTATCTCATCGATAAATATTATCCCGGATTGCTCCACCTTTTCGATGGCGGATTTGATGACGTTGTCCAGGTCAATCAAGTTCTGTGCTTCTTCCTGGGCCAGTATCTCCAGGGCTTCCGAAACTTTGGCCTTGCGCCGCTTGGTGCCTTTGGGCAGAATGCCGTTTAGCATTTCTTTAAAATTTATGCCCAGTTCCTCCATACCGACGTTGGAAAATATCTCCACCATGGGCATAGAGCGGTCGGAAACATCCAGGTCGACATATCGATTGTTGAGTTTGCCTTCCCGCAGCATTCTGCGGAGTTTTTCTCTGGTAGAGACGGTATCGGACACCTCGGTATCTGGCGTTTGAACCGTCGATTCATCCGGTGTTTGTTGCGTCCCGGGCACCGGCATCCCTTTTCTGGGAAGCAATAAATCAAGTAATCTTTCTTCCGCTATCTGACGGGCTTTTTCCTGCACGCGATCATGTTCTTTGGCTTTGCTCTGAGTCACCGTGAGTTCAAGCAGATCCCGGACCATGGATTCTACATCGCGTCCGACATACCCCACCTCGGTGAATTTCGATGCTTCGACCTTGTTGAACGGTGAATCGCTGAATCTGGAGAGCCGTCTGGCAATCTCCGTTTTGCCAACCCCGGTTGGACCGATCAGGATTATATTTTTGGGTGCGATTTCATCGCGCAGATCTTCGGGAACCTGCTGTCTGCGCCAACGATTCCTCAAGGCAACCGCAACCGAGCGTTTGGCTTTATCCTGACCGATGATATATTTATCTAGCTCTTTTACGATTTCAGATGGTTTGAGACTGCTCATATGTATCCACCCCGGTAGAGAAAATGAGAGGTTCACGGTTCAGGGTTCAGAGTTCAAGGTTATAAGGGCATAAACCATAACTGGTTGTCGCATGCTTTTGGGCAGCTGCAACAACCTATCAATGGGTGAAACGACAATCGTCGCCGGATTCCCTATAACTCCTTTTAAGTTGGAAGGTTGCATTGCACAACCTTGAACCCTGAACCTTTAACTCTGCACCTTGAATTGCTTACATCTCTTCAATGGTAAATTCCGTATTGGTATATACACACGTGTCCGCGGCTATCTTCATGGCCGCCGTCACGATCTCGCGGGCACTCAATTTCGTATGCTGCATCAGTGCAGTAGCGGCTGCCTGGGCACTGACACCCCCGGAACCAATACCGATGACGCCTTCATCCGGTTCGATAACATCACCGTTGCCGGATATGAGAAATATATTGGTATCGTCTACGGCAATCATGATTGCCTCCAGACGCCTCAGATACTTGTCAGTGCGCCAGTCCCTTGCCAATTCAACGGCGCTGCGGGTCAGGTTGCCGTTATAGCGCTCGAGCTTGGCCTCCAGGCGTTCTGACAGGTTGAGGGCATCTGCCGTGGCACCTGCAAAACCGACAATGATGGTGTCGTTGTAGATTCGTCTCACTTTCTTGGCATGGTGCTTGATTACGGTGGTTTCCAGCGTTACCTGGCCGTCACCGCCAACGGCTACCTTACCTTTTCGTCTGACCGCAAGAATGGTCGTGGCATGAAATTTCATCTCAACCGATTTCCCTTTGATTTCGTATATTACCTTAATTATAAAGAGGTTTTCGCCTCACAAATGAGAAATTTTTTCAATGAGCAAGGCCGCATCCGCCGCCGCCCTTCGCCATGCTCAGGGCTATGGCGTGACAGGCAAGGGTTTTGGCCGAGTCGTACATTTGGATACGTCGCCCCAGTTGAATCGGCTTCGCATTCAACGGGGCAGGCACGCGAAAACCCGAGGAGAATCCGCCAAAGATCTCTGGCGGACTCTCGGAAAAAGAGCCATTTGGGTGGCGAAAACTCATTTTCTTGGATGCGCCTTGTCATAGGTCTCCATAAGCCGGTCGATACTGACGTGGGTATATTTCTGGGTACTCGAGAGACTTTGGTGTCCCAGCAACTCCTGAACAATCCTTAAATCAGCCCCGGCATCCAGCATATGGGTGGCGTATGTATGCCGCAAGGCGTGGGGTGAAACAGGAATCAAAATCCCACAGGTTCTGGCTAATCGTTCAAGGATCCGCGCTATCGATCGGGTTGTCAGTCGCCCGTTGTTTTTGTTCAAAAATAACGGGCCGTTTTCTTGAGACGGTAATCCTTTTTCTTTTTCCAGCCTTTCACGATACGATTTAATGGCAACTAAAGCCTTATGGCCAATGGGCACAATGCGCTGTCTGCTGCCCTTACCCAGAACGCGCAGCACCCGAGAGGAAAAATTAATATCAAAAACATCAAGGCCGGCAAGCTCCGATACGCGTATACCGCAAGAGTAAAGCGTTTCAAACATGGCTCTATTTCTCAAACCCAGCAAGGTGTCGGTCTTGATAGAGTCAAGTAATCTGAACATATCATCCACAGGCAGATAGGTGGGAATTGTTTTGTCCTGCCTGGGGGTCAATATCATACGGGTCGGATCATTGCTTATGATACCCTGTTTTACCAGATACCTGAAAAAAGATCGCAATGCGGAAAGTTTCCGTGCAATGGTTACCTTTTTATTGCGCTTATGCAAACCGCCCAGATATTGCCGGATTGTCAAACCGTCGATATCCGCTACCCGCAAGTCTTCAAGATGATATTTGCGGCCGTCTGACCGCTGTCGGATGGCAATACCAACAAACTCTTCCAGGTCGTGCCGGTAGGCCCGGCAGGTATTGGCCGCATAGCCTTTCTCGGCCGTTAGCGATTCTATGAAAGGTTTAATCAGTCTGTTTAGCGGCGGCGAATCCATCGAAGGTTATTACCACTAGAATTGAATGATTTCTGCGAGATCGCTCCAGGTGCCGATCTCCCTGAAAGGGTGTTTATGTCTGTTCCAGGGCTGCCTGTAAAGAATGGCCGTAATACCCGCTTTCCTCAGGGAAAAACAGGTCTCGAGGTTGTCTTCGACAAAATACACAATCTCCCGGTTTATAAGTTCATCCGCCTTTGCGTCAGCGGCTCCCGTTGCAATAATCTCAAAGGCTCCCGGATCGAGCAGCAGTGTATTTTTTATCCAATCGTTTATGGGACCCGGATGCGGGCGGGACGTTACCAGGGGGATCGGGCTGCGGTGACGACTAACTTGCACAAGCACTTCGGCGGCCCCGGTCATGGGGTGCAGGGGTTGGGAATAATCTCCATTCAGGAGCCTGTCGATTATATCAGCGATAACTTCGGGTTTGATACTTAGACATTTATCGAGCTCATAGCAGGTGATATCATCATATCCGATGCCGTTTATATTATATTCATCCCTGGCAATTTCAAGGAACAGGGCCATCGTGTCGGCCAATACACCGTCAAAATCAAATGCCAGCGTTGCAGGATCAATCATCATTGTAACTGTTCAGGGTCATAGGAAAATCCTTAATTGATAAAGGGTGCTCAATTCGGCAAGAAACAGTACCCCAAACCACACTTTATCCGGTGTTATATCGCTTTGCCCGGGTTCAGGCCGCTTTACGGCTTTGCTTTTTCAACCGGGAAATCCGCCGCCGGTAAATCGTGGCCATTTTTTTGTCTTTTGCTTCCAGTGCTGCCCGGCGCGCTGCTTTCAGGGCTCTAATTTTCTTTTTGATTTTACTAGGGGGTTTATCCGCTTTTGGAGTGGCCGCTTCTTTAATCTTTTTGGCCTCTTTTCGGACCTTTTTTGGAGTGGCCGCTTCTTTGACCCCTTTGGCCTCTTTTACGGCCTCTTTTGGGGCGGTCGCTTCTTTGACCCCTTTGGCCTCTTTTACGACCTCTTTTGGGGCGGCCGCTTCTTTGATCCCTTTGGCCTCTTTTTCAGCCTCTTTTGGAGTAGCCGCTTCTTTGACCCCTTCGGCCTCTTTTACGGCCTCTTTTGGGGCGGTCGCTTCTTTGACCCCTTTGGCC
>CAMYNZ010000124.1 GCA_947259865.1 uncultured Desulfobacterales bacterium
ATGGTTTTTATATCTTGCGCCAAACTTTCGATTTGCGCTTCAGGGATATCCGTAATCTTATGGACTAAAAAGGCGTCGACTTCACCGCCTTCAAGCAATAGGCCACAACCGCAAATAGCGCCTAAAAATTCTTCACCGACAAAAATCGGTACCACCGGTTTTATCAAACCGGCGTCACATTCCTCTGTCACGGGTTTTTTATTTTTCATCGCCTGGGCGGCGATATTCATGTGGGCCACCGCACAGATAAAGCTTTGTCCCTTTGGGTTGGCCTTAACAACCGGGCACAAACGGTTTACCCAGTTTTTAAAATCGGTTATGCGGATGCCGTTTATATCGAACACATTGGCGGCGATGCCAAATTTTTCACTGATTTCGGCTTCAAGTTGCATCCACTCTTTAAGGGGTAAAATGTCCGTCAACTGCATCGGTCAACCTCCTGCCAAATATTGTTTGCGCAACCAGTCTTCAAGTCGGCGCAGTCCTTCCGCGGTAGAGACCCGGGGAACATATCCCAGTTCTTTTTTGGCGGCACTGATATCAAACCAGTGCGCGGTTGCAAGTTCGTCGGCTAAATGCCGTGTCATTTGCGGTTCAGCTTTCAAATATAGCAGCTTGTAGATTATTTCAAGGACGCCCCCGATGAGCCATGCCAACCGATGGGATACCGAGCGTTTGACAGGATGCTTACCCGCTGCTTTTAGAATGGCGTTGATCATATCCCATAAATAAATCGGTTCGTCCTGGCTTATGAAATAAATCTTACCGGAAAGTTTGGGGTCTAGCATTAATTTGTCTGCGGCCAGAACATGGGCATCGGCCACATTATCAATGTATACGGTGTCGACCAGGTTTTTGCCGTTACCCACCCGAACGAGACGCTTGGCCCGTGAAATAATACGTGGGACGAAGTTTATATCTTTTGGACCCCATACGAGATGGGGTCTCAGTATAATAGCTCTAAAATCAGCACCGGCAGACCGGATAACGAATTGTTCAGCCAGGGCCTTGGTTTTATGGTAATGGGTATGATATTTTTGGGGATATGGCATCGATTCATCGACGCCTTCCATGTCCCGGCCGTTAAAGATGACACTCGGAGAACTGGTATACACCAATGCCCGAAGTTGATATTTTTGGCAAGCCGCGACAACATTTTGAGTTCCGACAACATTGGTGTTGTAATAGTCACGGTATCTTCCCCATATGCCCGGTTTGCCGGCCACGTGAAATACCACATCCTGATCTTTACAGGCCTTTTCAACCGCCACAGGATCACTGATGTCGCCTTGGTATTGATCAACGCCCATCGACGCAAGCCGGGGATGATAGTTGCGGGAAAAGCTGCAGACCGAATCGCCTCTGTCAACGAGCATTTCAACAATTGCGCCACCGATAAACCCACCGCCACCGGTGACTATCGCTTTAACCGGTTTGCGAGGTTGTAACGTGTTTTGGCCTGCCATTTTTGTAGTTCTCCTGGTAAAATAATTTATAATCGATTATCGAATACTATCGATCTATTTCAGTTGTTTCTCCGCCCAGACGGCTAGTTTTTCACGAAAAATTTTCGAATTGTGACGGATATCCACCGGGAAGGATTTGTGATACAGAACGGTTTCGATAGTCCGTGTTATTGCGTGGCTTTTAGCCAAATCGAGCAATTCCGCAGTAAGCCTTTCCTGGTTAATGCTCCTATCACCCGGATCAAGCTCGATACAAATTACCGGTCTTTGAGTCGGCGGAGGGCCCACTCCCACCAGGGCGCTGCGAAACACCCGCGGATGAATATTGAAGATCGCCTCGCAGGGAATCGTAAACAGGATTCCGTTTTCCGTGATCACACGGTGACTTTTACGGCCGCAAAACCAGATTCGCCCCTTCTGATCCCACCATCCCAAATCTCCCATCCTGTGCCAAATTTCGGCGCCGTCGGGTATTTTAGCCAATGCGTCGGCACTGGGGTTTTCAAAATATTGCCGGCTGACCAAATCTCCTTTTACGGCAATTTCTCCTACTTCGCCCTGTGGATTTACCAGGTCTTCAGACCATGACGTAATCGGATCATCACTGATTTTTATAATACGAATATCAATTTTGTTTATAGGACGCCCGATGCAGATGCCATACCCTTGTTCACTCAGTTGTCTGGTTTCCGAGAGGATCTCGTGGCTTTTGATTGATATTATCGGCACCGCTTCGGTAGCCCCGTAAGGGGTGTGAATTTCAGCGGTATCACTCAGCAAAGCACTGAAACGCTCAATGTTGTCAGCAGATACGGGTGCGCCGGCAGAAATGACTCGCCTTAAAGACGGCAATTTTATATTTTTTTGCTTGCCGTAACGGCCAACGCGATTCAAGAGCGCCGGTGAGGCAAACATGTTGGTTGCTCCCAGGTTGTTGACCGCTTCGATAATGCGTTCAGGGTTTACCCGGGCCGGTCTGGTGGGATCCATATCCGGGATCACGGCCGTGACTCCTAGCGCCGGGTAGAACAGGGCAAACAGCGGAAAGGTCGAAAGATCAATCTCATTTGGAGACATATTCAAATGTGTTTTTATTTGTTGAAGCTGGGCATCAAAATTGCCGTGCGTATAAACGGCACCCTTGGCCGGACCCGTGCTACCGGTTGTAAAAAGGATTGCCGCCATATCGTCACGCCGGGTGATTTTTGAGGGGTAAGGTTTTGCGGGTGATGACTGAATGTGCTTATAGGAAAGACCACCCCAAAACCAGCGTCGGCCAACCGTTATCCAGGTTTTAACGGTTTTAAAAAAAGCGGGATAAATGGTTCGCATAACATGTGCCAGCGGAATGCCGATAAATGCTTGCGGGCGGGATGATTTAAAACAACTGACCATGCGCTTGATTCCCATACCGGGATCCACCACAACCGGCACCGCACCGGTTTTAAAAATTGCAAATATGAGTGCAAAAAACTCCAGACTCGGTTTAACCATCAAAATGGTTCGCGTGGATGGGCGTATGTGACACGCCCGTTTTTATCTCGACCGGCCGGGTAGACAACAGCCCGTTTATGCGGTTGAATCCGAGACCTTCTTGTCAGGTAAGAAGAGATGTTGAAAAATGGGTTTGCAGACGAATCAGGACTATTCATTTTGCCCATCACATTTAATCAGAGGTCGCGGCAACGGGTTTTTACGTAAAAAATCCTTGACCCCTTTTATGATACCATCCGGGGCGTCTTCAAGCACATAATGGCCGGCCGCTGAGAATGTGTGCACCTCGGCTTTTGGAAAACGGTGCCGCCACTCGCTGAGATAATCCCCATCAAAGACAAAATCATGGCTCCCCCAGCAAATCAGCATGGGTACGTCCACTAACGACCTCAATTTCTGATCGGTGTGCCTGACCAAATCGAAACCGGGATCCTTGGGGCTTAAGGGGATATCCTGGACAAACTTGAGGGTCGCAATCCGGTTTTTCCAGCTGTTGTAGGGGGCTGCCAGACCCAACTTAACATCCTTTTTAAGCCCTTTGTAGGAGGCCATAAGTAAGGCCCCGTATGAAAAAAGGTTAAAACCCAGCACAGCAATGGTAGCCAGCGGTTTGACATTTCGAACCAGCTGCAACCTGAGAGGCAGTCGCTTGCCTTTGGGCGGTAAAAATGCGGCGCTGTTCATAATGACCAGACGCCCGACCCGTTCGGGGTATCGGACGGCATAGGCCATACCGATGATGCCCCCCCAATCATGAAGCACGAGAGTGATTCCGCGTTTCAGGTTTAAATGGTCTATCAGTGCTTCCAGATCAGCAACCCTGCTTGCCAGACGGTAGTCATACACTTTCACACCGGGTTTGTCCGAGAGGCCACAGCCGATGTGATCAGGGGCTATCGTGCGGTATTGCCTCGATAGCGCGCTGATTAAAGCCCGATAGTAAAACGACCAGGTAGGATTTCCGTGGATCATAACAATCGGGTCGCCCGTGCCTTCATCAACATAATGATACTTCAGGCCGTTTATATCCAGATAATGGGAAGTGAAAGGGTAAAGGTGGCGAAATCCCGAGGTGTCTATGAATCGGCCTGTTCCCATTTTGCCATCCAATTTCTGATTTCTGTCGCTTTTCCGGGTGCCATGGCCCGGCAAGCCATCTACCATTTAATCCCCAGCATCAGACAATTTAGCCCACTTCCGATGCCGAGCAAACCGACCAAATCATCGGGTACCAGAAATTCACGTTCTTCTGCAATTGCAGCGGTAATCGGCAGCGATACCGTGCCGATATTACCCAGATACTCGAAGGTGGTAAAATCCTTTCCGATGGGTATTCCTATCGATTCGAGAATGGTGCGCTGATGGGTTGCCCCCACCTGATGGCAGATTATTTTGTCCGGTTTGTCAGCCGGCCAGGAAAGTTCTCTGCGGAAGGTTTCAAAAGTCTCAACACCCAGGACAACGCCGTTTTGCAGGACCTCAACAGAATCGGTTTCCATTATCTGGTGTCCGCTGGCCGGAATTCCCGTATCCGGCCCCCACCAGCAAAGCTTATGATATTGGGTGGCATTTCGGGTGACACCGCCCAGGAGCCGGTGACCACGGTCGCAAAGTGCTGCGTCGGTCAAAAGTACGCCTACCGCTCCGGAACCGCCGGTCAGGGTGGCGACTGTTTTTTTAAAGGTCTCCATATCTCTGGATTCAAGCAGGCGATCGATGGTGACGTCAACGATCTGACGGGCGGATTCACAGGACACCACCAGGCCCGCTTTGATCTGTCCCAATTCTATCGCACTGGCCACCTGAACCATTCCGTTCATGACGCCCAGGCAAGCGTTGGATATATCGTAAATTTCGGTTTCAGGGCCAAGTCCCAGCCCGTGTGACACCGCGCATGCGGTCGCCGGTTCTAAATTGTCCCTGCACACCCCGCCGTAAATCAGCGCCCCGATGTCCGCCGGAGAAATTCGGGAATTTTCAATGGCTTTGCGGCCGGCCTGTATGGCGCCTTCATGCATGGAGTAGCCCGGGTCCCAAAAACGGCGCTCCCGGATACCGGTTAATACTTCAAGCTGTCCTTTTTGAAATCGGAGCGCTTCATACAGGGGTTCAAGCCGCTTTTCGAGGTCATCTGAAGTGATGACATTGGGGGGAAGCTCGTATCCGAATGATTCAACGTAGACTCTGGAAAATAGCATGATGTTTTGTTTGATGTTACGGGGTTAAGGTTAATCTTAAGCCGTTTATATTGTTATGTCTCAAACCTAACTTTAAAAAGTATTTTAGCAGTTTGAAAGGCATTTGCTCACGCCGGTGACCATTTTGGGGACGCCAGCTGCAGCGGGGCTGAGCCAACGGCCATACCGTGCATAGCACGGGATGGATGACCTTTATCCGCCCTTAGCGGAGAAGGTCAAAAGCACATCAGTGCTTTAATCGGTGCACTTGCAACCGGGTGCAAAGCACCTGGTTTGTATGGCAAGAAATCAAAAGAACTCGACCTCGCTTGTGCTCGGGACTCAGACAGCTTTTGATTTTTACCCGCCAACATACTCTGGCGGGTGAATACGTCAAAGAACGTTGGCGGTTAAACCCCCCGCTACAGCAGGCGTCTTTATCCCAAAATGCTCAATGGTGCTCGCAAAAACCTTTCAAACTTTGTGCTGAATTTTGTTGCTTATTTGTGGGACACGACACTAGGACGACACCAATCGGTATCCAAAATCTTTCATTTTATAGATGCAAAGCCCGTCCACATACAACAATCCGGTGGCCGTTAAACTCGGGCAGGGCATTTCATTTACTGCGGTGACAATCGCTTCCACCCTAATTTCTCGATTATCCGGAACTATCTGTCCGCGATACACCCAGCTGTGCCGAATGTCAGATAGGTGCTCCCACCGATGACTGTTTACCAGATGACCCCATCGGTCCCTGGCAATAATTTTTATAAGCTGCAGAAAGGATTCGATTCCCAGTGAACCCGGACACACCGGGTCCTGGAAGAAATGGGCCCTAAAAAACCACTCGTCCGGATCAACACGCTTGCTGCCGCGTATAAATCCCAAACCCTTTGGACCGCCCTCAGGCAGGTAGACGTCTATACGGTCGATCATGCGAATGGCCCTGGCCGGCAGCGCTAAAGAAGCAGAGTCTGTTGCGGCTTTGGGATCATCCGGTGTGTATGGCGGCGCATCATCTAACACCCATGAGCGGTTGCCGCTAATCGATTCGGGCCGCGGACGGAATGCGTTTTGTTCGGCCTCACGAATTCCCCTTTGCTGTGCCAGGGCATCGGGGGTGAAAAAACCAAAAACGGTGTTGCCATCAAATATCAATTTATCAGCCTGCAAAACTTCAAAATCAAATGCCTCTATGATCGTATCACCGGCGGTGGAAACTTTGGTCATGCGGCTGCGTATTTTCAGGGTCATCAAATCAGCTGAGATCTCCTGATATAAAACGGCACTGCCTTCCAGGTTTCTGAATTTCAGATCTTTTCTACTTTTCAAGGCTGAACCCGCATAAGCTGCCAGCCAGCCGCACGTTTGCAGGGCAATTTCCATCAGGACACAATAAGGCACGGACGAGGTGCGGTTGGCTTTAAAATACCAGGCATCCGGATCCACATCATACTCAGCTTCCACCCAGCCATCCGGCTTCAGGACCCATGCCTGAGGCTCCGCCGCCGTGATTCTGTCTATAAATGAATAGGGCGGTGCCGGTAGCCGGGCGATAAAACGCTCTTTATCAAATTCTTTATACGGGTCTCCAAAGGCCCGGGAGGGTTTGCCGATGGCAAATTCAGTCACTTTATCGCGGTCAAATATCACTTTGTTATTTTTGCTGAATCCTTGTTTAACAGGAGCGCCGGATCTTTTCAACCAAATGGTTTCAATTTCCCGGCGGGTGATACCGCTCATTTTGAGGGACATGTTTTCGAAAAAAACAATGTAACGTCCGTCGGCATACATGCGGGCATCCGCAATTGCATATGGCTCCGGATCATAGCCAAGCTCTTTTATTTCAACTTCATAGATAACCCGGCGAGTGGCCGGTGTTACCGGTCCGCGGCATTTAAGCACGCTTTTTACACCGGCTAGCGGTTGATAACACAGACCCGGTTTGGCACTTACCCAGCCAATGCGTTGGATGAAGACCCTGAGGGCGTGGGCGCAGCATTCATACATCAGGGTTCCGGGCATCACCATGTCGTCCATGAAGTGACAGGTTAGGAACCAGTCATCCGGATGGATGTCCGCCTCAGCCCGAATCAGACCCAGACCGTAACGTCCGGCTCGGGGATCAATGCGCTGTATTCGGTCGATCAATTTCATTCTAGCACCGGGAAGCCTGAGAGATGGGGCCAATCTAAGCCCCTCGAACCTATCACCAAAACATCCCGCCAGGTTTCCGGCGCGCAATTCATCGACGGCCGTGCGGTCGTAACTTTCGGTTTTAACCGGCACCAGTTGTATCCAATCATCCGGAATGATGCCCTCAATGGGTTGGGATTCCTCATCAGAGTCAATTATGCCCCCCGAGTTTTGGATTTCATCTTCTGTAAAAAAACCGGCACAACCGTTGGACATGCTGATGAGACGGGAATTGCCGATAAAGCCTTCAAAACTGAACAAAAAAAGATAAGTATCCCCCTGTCGTATAAACTTTTCAATAGTGATCTCATATCGGATAACATCACCCGGTTGGGGCAATTCACGGTGAAACTCAACGCTCGCATCAAGCAGCCTGTAGGCGCGCAATCCCTTGACGGCCAGATCGATTCCCAAATAAGCGCAAAGAAAAAGATCGGCCTGTCCGGCCTCAACCGATATGCAAACAGGGGCCCTGCCGCCATCCAGATACCAGGCCTGCGGTCGAACGTCATGTTCAGTGATGATACGACCCGAGCCAAGAGACTTTTTCCGGCCGTCAATCGCCAGAATCCGATCCACCAGCATCAAGGGCTCATCCGGCAGACGAACCCTTATTTTGTAAGTGTCCACAACCGCGAAGTCCTCTCCAAGCACATTGGCCACGGCGCCGGTGGCAAATTCCAAGCACTGCTCCCGTGAGAAGCTGGGCGGTGAAGACCGGGTACCGGGGCTGACGGATGAATCGTATTTTGGGGCAGGCTTGATTTGGCCTTCGAGGAGCCGGTTTTGGAACTCTAAAACCCTGGCATAGGCCCGGGTGGACGCCTCTGAAAAATCCAGGTAGTCTTTGTGGACTTCAGCGGTTTTTTCAATGCTTTGGTTAAACTGGTTCAACAGTTGGACCATCGGGTCTAACGCCCGGGTTTCGTTTGACCGGTTGGCAGAGATGGCGATTGAAGCCGGGATGTCTGCCACCGACTCCTGAGCCCTGATCGCGGCCTGCTGAACTTTTTGATGGTCTGGCAGGCGGGCAGGGGAGGGTCTCTTTCCGCCGCATACAATGCGTATTTGCGCTTGTGCATCATTGTGATTTAATTGGAAAGCATCCATCGGCAACGAATCTACTCCGTAAAGCCTTTCCAAGTTTACCGGCAAACGCTCTGAAATGAGGATACTTAGAAATTTGAGTATCGTAAGATGGTCATCTTCTCCATGGATGCAGGCTGAAATGGCCAGATGAGGCTTTTTATCCAGTATTCGGCCGATCATCCTGGAACAGGATGCCGATGGTCCCATTTCCAAAAAAATCCGGATACCATCTTGATAGGCCTGTTCAACGGTGGCGGTAAAGTCAAAACCTTCCAGGGCTTGTTGAAGAATTGAAGCAGCAGCGTCATCACTGGTGAGCGTATATGACCGACTCGCGGCACAACTGTAAAACCTGACGTTTTCCCGCGGCGTGGTGGGGAAAACATGTAAATCTTTGTAGGCTGCGGCAACCGGTGCTACCGCATCACAATGCACCGTAACCACGCCGTCGAGAAACTGTGCCTCGCAGTCCAGTTTTCTGATGGCAGCTTCAATTTCTTCTTTTCGGCCGCCGATAACGCACTCCTCAGGCGTATTTACGATCAACAGTCGAGTGGTTGGCCAGCGACCCATAATCCTTTTTACTACGCCGGCCGGGCGGTTGACAGCTGCCACGCACCAGTCAAATATTTGATCCGGCGCAATATTCCAGGCTTTGCGGGCTGCCCTGTATGGGCCTGCAAGCTGCACAGTGAAAAGATCGCTTGCAAGCATACGATCCAGCATTTGGTTGCGATCCGGCCAGGCACCCGCGGCAAACAGACCGGCCGATTCTCCCAGGCTGTAGCCGATAACTGCCTGGGGCTGAATACCGAAACTCTCCACCAGGCGGGTGACAACTTCGCCGTGCACCACCTGTCCAAAAATCAAATTCAGCGGGTCGGAAATTAGCGAGCTGTAGGCTTGCCGCTCCCAACCCCGTTCCCAGGATACGCGCTGGGGAACATAGGCGTAAGGGCGCACCTGAGATTTGAGCCGCGGGGTGGCCGTATCCATGGCGCGCAGGATTTCCGGCCACTGGACACCGATACCTCTGCCCATGCCAAGGTAATGATTCCCGGAGCCCGGATAGACAAAGGCCGTTTCACCGGTGGGACCGATTGGGGCAGGGCTATAGTGAAAGCCCCCAGAACCCGATAGTGTCTGGCGCCGGTCCGAAGATACAGTCTGCCGGGCCTGTGTGATCCATTTTTTGAGAGGGCCGAATTCAGCAGCGATCAGTGTGACAGCAAGCGGTTTTTGCGTTTGCAGCGGGTTGGCACCGAACCAGTTGCGGGCAGCCATCTCAACCGGGATATTTCGTTGCATGCACTTTGTTAGATGCTGGTCAAGACCCTTGAGACCATTGATAAGTTCAGCCGGGCTTTGGCCCTCAACGAAAAAAAGACCATGGGGCCTTAATCCTAATGGCTGTTTTCGTTCCACCGAAAATTTTTTGGACGTCTTTTTAGCCGAGACGCCGTCAAAACCTTCGAGGATAATTGCGGCGCAATTGCCGTCCGGTGTCATAGCAGCTACGGCAGCTTTACGGGGTCCATCCTTTCTATTTCGCAGCCAGTATTGGGCTGAGATCGGGATATGAAATCTGTGCTGCTGCCATATGGCATTTGCCGGCGTGGTAAAGTTTAGCAACGGTGGAATTATTTCCTGATAGAGACAGAGGGCCGTTTTGGCCAATGCTGCCAGACCGGCAGTTGCACCGGTATGCCCGATATTGGGTTTCAATGAACCAATCGCACAGGGATCGTTTCTGTCGTTAAAAATATCGTGCAGCGCTTGGGATTCGATATCGTCTGTCGAAGGCTCTCCAACGCCATGGGTTTCACAGTAACTGACGGCAGATGGGGCGAGATCGGCATCGTGGAAGGCGCGCCGGAGCGCACGGGTATAGGCCTTAACGGTCGGTGCGCCTGTGTCAAGGCCAGCGGCATTTGCGTTGCCGGTTCCCTTTATGACGGCGTAGATCCGGTCTCCGTCAGCCACTGCCTGATCAATCCGCTTCATCACCAAGGCTGCTGCGCCCTCTCCTGGAAGGCTGCCGTCTGCAGAGCGGTCAAATGGCCTGACAGTGCCATTTTTTGAAAAAGACCTGATTCTATCAGCGGCGACTATCGTACGGATATCGCCGCAAAGATCGACAGCACCCACAAGAAACACATCTGTTTCATATTGCTGTAATGATCTGAGCCCGATTTCAAGCGCTTTTAAGCCCGAAACCTCATCTCCTGAAACCACAAAACTGGGTCCTCCCAGTCGTAATTCCCGGGCAATTCGACTGGCCACCATGCTGCCGAGCGCGCCCAGGGTCCGGGTGGCAGTCAGCGGTGGGCCGATCGATTTTTCCAATGATTTCATCCAGTGCGAAAGGGTGTCGGCATCAAGGCGGAGGCCATATTTTTTCTTCCAGTAATGAACCCAGTTGGGAAGATTCCATCGTAACTGAAAATTGGTTGCTTCCATGTCGAAATCGATGCCAATGACCGCGCCCATTCGCGGGCGCTCCTGCTTTAAGGCAAGGCCGGCATCCTGCATGGCCCGAATTGCTACCTTGAGCATCAGAAGATGCTGGGGAAGTATGTCCTTGATCTCGTTAGGCGCTATTCGAAAATCGGTTATATTGACCGAAAATTCGTCGATGAACGCACCGGGCAAAGCGGCCAGGTCAAGAAAACGAGGTGCGGCAAAATTCTCGCAACCCTTCCAGCGGTATTTCGGTCGATCGGCGATAATGGAATCACCCCTGAATACGACCTCCTGGAATTCTCGCAGGTTGCCTATTGAACCGAAAACGGTTTCAAGGCCTACAATAGCCACGGGTGGTAAGGCTTCGACGGTGATGGCGTGATCAGTTGCGGTCTGTGGTGACGCATCGGTGCTATCGCCTGCATAAAGGCCATCGGAAGAAACCTTTTTTAGATGGGGTTTGGCACGTTCAATGGCAAACGTTTGGGGACGCCATTCTTCCAATAGCAGGTGGGCATTTATACCACCAAACCCAAAGGCACTGATTGCGGCCCGCCTGGGACCCGATAAATCTTCGCGGCTCCACGCTTCGGCCGCAGTCTGCACGCGAAAGGGGCTATCGTGCAACGGGCTGTGGTGGGGTGGCTGGGTAAAGTTGAGAGAAGGGGGTAAAATCTTGTGGTTTAGTGCCAGAAGTGTTTTTATCATTCCGGCAACGCCTGCGGCGGTAAGCAAATGGCCGATTCCTGATTTGACCGAGCCAATAGCACACTGGCGCGAATGCCAGCCGGAAGGGCCCCACAATTTTCTTAAACTTAGCAGTTCCGTGTTATCCCCCAGCGGGGTGCCGGCGCCGTGGCATTCGATCAGATCGATATCAGGCGGCGACCATCCTGCGGATTGATAGGCCCAGCGCATGGCACGCAGCTGTCCCTCACTGTCCGGTGCCAGCAGGTTGCCTCTCAGGTCATTGGATAGTCCGATACCGGTAATGAGGCCGTAGATCGGGTCATTGTCTCTTATGGCATCTGCAATCCGTTTTAATACCAGAATACCCGCACCCTCTCCCACCACCAGGCCATCTGCGCTTTCATCAAACGGCGCACAGCATCCCGTGGGTGAGAGTGCGCGGAGTTGGCTAAAACCCACTTGCGTATATAGACAGTCCGGTCTTGAGACGCCACCCGCCAGCATGGCGTCGGCCCGATAGGAAGCCAGCTGATCACAGGCGAGTTTAACCGCATAAAGTGAGGATGCGCATGCCGCATCCAATGTGTAACTTCCGCCTTCCAGTCCGATTTCCCTGGCAAGCAAGGCACCCGGCAGACCGGTCACTTTGCTGGCCAGGCTGGCATTACGGGTCGGGATGTCTTCGTCGGTGTCGCCAAACAACTGACCGACCATGCTGAATTCAAATATTTGTATCGCGATGTCCGATGAGGCATCAGTGGGTAAGGCAATAGCGGACAGGATGACGCCGGTGCGTTT
>CAMYNZ010000125.1 GCA_947259865.1 uncultured Desulfobacterales bacterium
AAAATACTCGAAGAAGCAGGGTTGGTCGATTATCGCAAAGAGGGTCTATGGGTAAACTATTATCTGTCTGATGGGAAAAACAGCCCCTACGGGGCAAACCTTCTGGGCAATCTAAAAGACTGGTTAAAAGATGATCCTGAAATAGCCGAATTGGTGGGTCGGGTACCCTTTTTAAATAGAGAAGAGCTGTGTAGGCGTTAATTTTGTGAACCGGCGATAAGGTTGGATCGTCATATGTCGATGTAGGGTTCTGCTTTTTCAGAATCCAAATTTAAGCAAATACCTCTGTATGACAGAACAAACCAAACTGCAGCCGGAGCCATACAGTCAACAATCAAAATCAAATCCCGGATCAAACCGCAAAGCGTCATGGTTTGTCTGTTTGTTTTAACTCTCAAAGCATCGTTATCACTTCAAAGTTAAAAGGGGAGTTGCAATGGATATAATAGAAGAGATCGCCAGCAAGACAGAAAGGGGGAAACGGCTTGAGGTTCCGCAAACGGTTCAGCGGGCTTTGGAAAGCGGAATTTCTCCCTACCAAGTGCTGACCAATGGCCTGCAGAAGGGACTGGAGGCAGTCGGGGCTCGGTTTAAACGCAACCAGGCATACATTCCCGAGGTGCTTTTAGCTGCCAGAGCCATGCAGGCCGGCATGAATGTGCTTCAGCCCTTTTTGACAGAAAGCGGTGCTAAACCGATTGCCAAAGTTGTTTTAGGAACCGTAAAAGATGACTTACATGACATCGGCAAAAACATGGTGGGCATGATGCTGGATGGTTCGCGGTTTCAGGTTATCGACCTGGGAGTTAATGTGCCTGCTGAAAAATTTGTGGCGACCGTTGAAGCCGAGAAATCCGCCCTGCTTGAAATGTCAGCTCTTTTAAGCACCACCGCACCGTATTTAAAAACCGTAATCGAAGCCTTGAAGAAAAAAGGCCTGCGGCAAAATGTCAAGGTGCTGGTGGGAGGAGCGCCGGTAACGGAGGAATATGCAATAAAAATTGGGGCTGATGGATTTGCGCCGGATTCAGCCCGTGCGGTTGACAAGGCCAAAGAGCTTTTGAGGTGACGCCTTGACATTGAATTCAATCATCAATCAAGATAATTCATGGGTTGGGGAGTTTTTTTGACCCGCCATAGGTCTTTGGCGGACTGCATGAATCATCAGCGACTGCATCGTGCAAACTCAGGCATAAGGGGTCGTAGCCAAAGAACAGCGCTTAGACATTAAAACAATGGGTTAGTGGTAAAATCAACATCGTGCCCCCAAGATAGGTTTGGGTTACCGCCTGTTCTTTGGCAACGCTCCCTAATGCATTCAAACAGTGCACGATTTCGCTGCTGATAATTCATTCCGCTATTATCACAGGTTGGCAGAAAAAACTCCCCGACCCCTCACATAATTATAACTGTTGCCATATCGATAATTATATTTTAACGTGTTGAAAAAATAGAGTATAATAATTCTCGGGCCCTGAGTTGGGGCTTCGTATTGGCAATGATGCGGTTGTGTGCCAAGTCGGAATTAATGCAGAAATGGAAATGAGCAAGGGAGACCTTGCCGAGGGTGAGACCTATAAATCTGAATGGGGGGTCGTTTACCAGCGCCAGTCCGGTTTTAACAATCCTATTGAACACCCCCTGAAATCGCGGGAAGACTTTAAAGATTATACCTTCCCGGATCCCCATGATCCCAAGCGGATTAGGGAAATTGAGACGGTGATGCAAAAGTACCATGACGATTACGCCGTCATCGTCGATCTGTCCAGCTCACTGTTTGAAGCCGCAATGGCCCACCTGCGGGGAATGCAGGATTTCATTTTGGATTGCTATGACGATTCTGAATGGGCGGGTTCGGTGCTGGAGGGGTTGGCCGACTACTATCTTCAACTTGGCACCCACGCCGTTGAAAGCGGCGTTGATGTGGTTCGAATAGGAGACGATATCGGAACGCAGACCGGAATGCTGATTCCTCCCGAATTATGGCGGGATTTGGTCAAACCAAGAATAAAAAAGATGATCCAGGCTTTCAAAAAAACAAACCCCGATATCATTATGCTTTATCATTCCTGTGGGGACTTCAGGCCGATTATCGGTGATTTGATCGAGGTCGGCGTCCAATTCCTTAGCACCATGCAACGCGTAGGCACCATGGATCCCTACGAGATAAAAAAAGAATTCGGAGACAAACTTGCGTTCAAGGGAGGGCTGGACACCCAACAGCTCATGCCGAACGGAACCCCAGAGGCGGTGAGAAGAGGAGTTAAGGATATTCTCAAAGCCTATGCACCGGGAGGAGGATATGTATTCATGCCCGCGCATTTGCTTTATCAAGATGTGCCGATCGAAAACATATGGGCCATGCTGGAAGCCGTTAAAGATTATGGAAAATATCCCTTAAATTATTAGAGACGTTTCACAACTGAGGAGAATCCCATTCGGATACCGCTTTTATCAATGTTTATAACGTCACATTTTAATGCGCTTGAGTAAAATATTCATGCAATCGAAATTCACGAATTCCCCATTATCAATCGGGATAAACTTATAGGAGGTACTCCATGTTGGAAACCAAACGGCTGTCTTTCTTGGATCGGTTTTTAACCTTGTGGATTTTTCTGGCTATGTTCGTAGGAGTCATGTGGGGCTATCTATTTCCGGGTATCCGGGAAGTTATTAATTTTTTTCAGGTGGGTACTACCAATATTCCCATCGCCGTCGGATTAATCCTTATGATGTACCCGCCCCTGGCCAAGGTCAGGTACGAACAGCTCGGGAAGGTATTTCGTAATGTTAAAGTTTTGGTTCTCTCTCTGGTCCAGAACTGGATCATCGGCCCCATCTTGATGTTTCTGCTGGCAGTGGCCTTTTTGTCGGGACATCACGAATACATGGTGGGGCTGATCCTGATCGGGCTGGCCCGCTGTATCGCCATGGTCATTGTCTGGAACGATCTGGCAGCCGGAGACCGGGAGTATTGCGCCGGGTTGGTGGCCTTTAACTCCATTTTCCAGGTCCTGTTCTTTTCGGTCTATGCCTATATATTTATCACCGTCGTGCCGCAATGGCTCGGTTTAAAAGGTGCCGCGGTGGACATATCCATCGGCCAGATTGCAGAAAGCGTATTTATTTATCTGGGCATACCCTTTATTGGCGGCATCATTACCCGTATCATAGGGCTGAAAACCAAAGGCCGCAGCTGGTATGAAGAAAAATTTATTCCCAAAATCAGTCCGGTTACGCTGATTGCCCTGCTGTTCACCATACTGGTTATGTTCTCTTTGAAAGGAGAATATATTGTTCAGCTCCCGCTGGATGTTATTCGGATTGCCATCCCCTTGTGCATCTATTTCGTGGCCATGTTTTTTGTGTCCTTCTATCTATCCATAAAGGCCCGGGCCACCTATGAACAATCCACAACCTTGAGTTTTACGGCGGCTTCCAACAATTTTGAGCTGGCTATCGCTGTAGCCGTTGCGGTATTTGGTATCGATTCAGGACAGGCTTTTGCCGCCGTTATCGGTCCGCTGGTAGAGGTTCCGGTGTTGATCAGTCTGGTAAGCGTAGCGCTGCGCTTCAGGCAAAAATACTTTCCATATGAAATTGAGACACCCATTGGTATCTGCCATGTTTCCTGCCAACCCTGAGAGTTAACGAAGCAGATTTTGGGCCATGTTTCGAAGTGGTTTTAAAACCACGCCTGGACCGGCAAGCCTCAGATTAGGCTCAAGGATAATGTGTAATATTCAGTTAGCCGGTTTGCCAGTTAAGCCGGTTGAGCCCGTATAGAAAAGGATCCCATCCGATTTTTAACCGGCTAACGGGCCAACCGGCTCAACGGGGCAACCCAGTTTCTGTGTGAACACTTTGAATAAGATTATAACCCAGCTATTGGGCCTTAGCGGGAGTTAGAAACCAGATCTATAGTCTCGGCAGTTATGCTTTTTGTGCCAGGTGGATAACGGCGATACCATTGGATAGACGCCGATAAGACACCTCGGCAAAGCCGATTTGCGTGAGGATATTCGCCAGTTCATCGGGCAGCGGGAACAGCCGGATAGTTTCCGGCAGATGGGTATAGGCCTGCCGGTTGCCGGCAACCACTTCGCCCACCAGGGGCATGATATAAAAAGAATAAAAATCATACAGCCTGCGAAAAACGGCCGATGTCGGTTTGGAAAATTCAAGACACATCAATTTGCCGCCGGGTTTCAACAGGCGGTACATTTCTCTAAATCCTTTTTCCATATGGGTTACATTGCGGATTCCGAAACCCACCATGGCGGCATTAAAACTTTGATCCGCGGATGCAATATCCTCTGCATCTCCCTGAACATAACCGATGCGCTCTTTGAGAGAAGAATTGACAACTTTGTGCCGCCCGGCATTTATCATGGATCGATTAATATCGTAGAGGATCACCCGGCCGGATGATCCGATCACCCGGGCCGCCAGTATTGCCAGATCTCCGGTTCCGCCGCATACATCGATTACGTTGTCTCCCGCCTTCAAATTCATCATTTTTACAGCCGAACGTTTCCAGAGATGGTGGATACCAAAGCTCAAAAGTGAATTCATAAAATCATAATGCCGGGCCACGGAATCAAAGTGTCGCAATACCCGCTGAGCTTTTTCTGCCTCGGAAATCTTCTCAAATCCAAAATCGGCTTTGCCTGCAGAACGGATGTGCGCTTCCAGTTGCTCGCGCCGACGATGCTTGTTGACCCATATTTTACTTTTGTTTAACACGCTCGACTCCTTTTAAAGGCATTGCAATATAGCAGAGGAAATTAAATATATCCAGTTCAAATATAACGCCTGTTGCGGATCATTAAAAAAAACCTTGAAGTTGACGGCACGCCCATCATAAAGTGAACACCAACATGATTACAGGGTCATTGTCAGAGATATGCCGGCTGCCTTGACGATTAAAGAACCGGTGTGAGGGTGAGTGCCTGATTGAGAGCTACAGTATTGGAATAATAAAAAAGGATATGACCGCAAACGAGTTCCGGGACGATGAAAAATGATGGTTGCAAATAAAAGGCGATTCGGAGCACCTATATGTTTTCTAGTGGGCATGCTGTTTTTATCACCCTGCGATCCGCTGCCTATTTCAGCCGCTGAAAAAAATAAAAATGGGATAAACTGCGACCTTCATCACGGCATCTGCACAAAAAGCCTGTCGGGTTACACCCTAACCCTGGAGGTCAATCCAAAACCGGTTAAAGCCATGGCGGATCTGTTATTCAAAGTAACCCTGTCCGGGAATCTTCCCGCCGACGCACATCCCCCTTATATCGATCTCGGGATGCCGGGTATGAATATGGGCCCGAATCGTGTAATCCTTAAATCAGCAGGCCCAGGGGCTTACGAGGGCAGGGGAATCATCGTGCGATGTCCCAGCGGCAGAAAAATATGGCGCGCAACCGTGACGGTCCCCGACATCGGACGGGCAGAATTTATTTTCAATGTTATCTACTGAAAGTCTGTATCTAATCTATCTGTCGACGGGTATTACGGTTGGCCTTGGGCACTGTATCGGCATGTGCGGACCGATCGTGGTCTCCCTGACGCTCAGTTTAAGCGGAAAGGGCGTCATCCTTCCAAATTTGCTGTATAATTCCGGACGAATAATTACCTATATGCTCATGGGGGGTGTGATGGGCGCGACCGGCTCTTTTACCGTGGTGGCCGCCCACATTGCCGCCCTGCAAAAGGCTGTCATGGTAGTCGCCGGCGTAATGATTGTTGCCATGGGCCTTGCCATGAGCGGCTGGATTCCGCTGGGAAAAATCTTCGGCGATCATTTTAATCCCGCCGGAATTCTCTCAAAAGGATTCAGAAAATTATCAGGTGTGAAATCGACCACCGTTTTTTTGCCTGTGGGTCTGTGGCTGGGACTGCTTCCCTGTGGCCCCGTCTATACCGCTTTGATCGGAGCGGCACGGGCCGGAATGGAAGTCAAGACCGCAGTTGAGGGGGCTTTCATCGGAATGGGGTTGATGCTGGCCTTCGGTGTGGGCACCCTGCCGGCGCTCTTTCTGGTTGCCAGGCTTGCAGATCTGGGCTGGTTAAAAGCCAGAAAAATCATCTATACATTCAGCTCAATACTTATGGTTCTGATCGGCGTTTATTTTATTATCAAGGCGATTCGATACTAGAAGCGGCTTTTAAACCACTTCCTTAACAGCGTATCAAGAAAACGTTTAATAAGTCTTGGGGCGGTTGGAAAAGCTTTTGTCATATGCAGACCAAATTTCCGGCTGGAAAGCCAACCATTTGACATAGGCGACGCGGCTGCGTAAAATCCCCCAATTATTCCAAAAATAAACAACTAGCTGGGTCAAATACCACACATTCTCCAAGTTCCGGATATCCGATCAAAATCTACAACCTCCCTAAATCATATGATATTCTATCCAATTACCTTTTTGGCACGATTCATGCTACAAATAACATGCAGGTGCCTGGCGTATGATAGATAACTCCAGGAAACCAGGGCCGGCATAATCAATGGGGCCTAAAGGTTTTCAATAAAAACGCCAATAACATAACTGTGAGACAATTTATAAAAGATGTCGCCTTGAAAACGGGGGATGAACATCGCGGAAGTATGATGTCGGGAATACAACAGGCAGGGGGTGATGTTAATGGCAGATGCGGAAATCAGCTTTTGTAAAAAGGAAATGATGTCGGTATGCACCGCAGCAACGGATACCCAGCAAAAGGGGTGCTGCTATTATGAAAAATCCGGCTACACCGAAAAGTGCATGTATTTTACCTTTGAAGAATATTGTGATTGTTTAAAGGCGCAGATGAGCGCCAATTAAGGGCAACAACATTTTGGATTCAGGTTTTGGCAAATTTTTTAGCCAAATCACTGTCAATCACATAGATACAAACTTCCTTTGCGCCCAGTTCCGTATATTTGAAATTTTCACATATGTTTTTCATTAGATAGGTTACATCGTCCCTGATCTTCTTATCGTAGGCTTTAAAATCCTCCTCATTATAATCTTTGATGGCCCGCCGGAAATTTTCGTTTTTAAGAAACGGATCCAGCACCTTCTCTTTCAGGTTGTGAACATAGCGCTCGTGCATCAATTCATATATCTTGGTATCGGTCATCGGCTTGCCATCTACCATGATTTCCTGGGTCAACGTCTTGGTGGTGTATTCCTTCTGGGTGTCTTCCCGAAAGGCCAGACGTGTCGACCTATCAACCTTTGATCCCAACAGGCGCTTTTCAATGCTTTCGAAAAATTCGTCTGTGATTTCCAATTTTTCCCCGGTATAACTGCTGGTCTCAACCGAGCCCGGTTCAAAGTTAATCGCGAAAAGATAATTTTGGATTTCCCGGGATATTTGTTCTTCATTGTAGTAGTAAAGCGACTCCTTGACCTCCTGCAGAATTGTATAATCATACATCCGCAGCAGGGAGTCGAGAAAACTTTCTGGAATCAATTTGCTGAGTTCTTTGCGGCTTTTGGTAAAGAATTTACACAGAACAGACATATTGATGAGTTTCTTTTTCTTGGCGTAGGTTGAAAAAAACTCATTAAAAATCTTAATGGAGTCTCTTCCCGATATACCGTGTTCGCCCTCTGTTTCCCCTTCGGCAATTATTTTGCGCCGTATTTTGGCGGTCAAAGCTTGCCGGTCTTCCTCGCTTAGCCAGGCGGGGATATGACCGGTGTAGATTTCCATTTTAAGCAGTTGGAGATTCTCATCACAATAAAGTCGGTACTTTTCGGGATCGCCGATCCACTCCAGCAGGGCTTCTGATTTTTTATCCAAGCGCGAAGAAATAATAACTCTTGCAAAATTGTGCAGTACCCGGGGTAGAAAATGTTCGTCAATATGCTTGCCAAAAATGTTGCGGTAAATTTCAACCTCGGTGTTCAAATCCATTACGTAAGGTATTTTGATATATTCAATGCGGTCGGAAAATGACTGAAAGTCTTGAATATTTTTTTCATCTTCCGGGTTCATCACGGCCAATAGCAAAGAATTAACGTTTTCTTCGATATCTTCTACTTTATGAACGCCTTCGCTGATAATGTTGTGCAATTCAATCAGACGCTCTGTATTATGGGACTTGATATCCATCAGGGCGTAAATCCCGTTGTTGGACTTGGCGTACTGGGAAAAAACATATTTGACCTGATTGCTGTCCCTCAGAAATCCATTGATGCGGCTTTGGATAATGGCATTGCTCAGGATGTTTTGCCGCATGGGTTTATCGCCGGGGTTATACACGCTGATGCCTTCACCCAGCCGCCTGTCGAAGCGGTAGGGCCGAGCATACACCATTTCAAAAACTTTTTGAGGACTCTTGAGCTTGCTCAACAGCGCCTGATACAGTGAGCTGCAAATTGTGCAGGGATTGTCCTTGAAAATCCACTCGAACTCTTTCTCGGTATAAAGCTTCCATTTGAATTCATCATTTTTAAACAAGTCGTCAAAAAATAGCCGTCTGTAAGCCTTTGGAATCATCAAAATGGGATTATCATGACTGGGACAGGGAACTTCAATATATTCATCGGTGGCATGCAGCTCGCTCTGGGCTTTAATTATTTCGAGCTGATCCCGGTTGGGTAGGTCTTGCAGTTGAAGTAAACTCTCCAGGATGGGCATAGTTTGATTATCAGCATGGTCGCCCATGCATTTTCGATCCAAACGCCAAACCGTTTCATATCTCAGTCCTTCTTCCGTATTGGCAAATTCTTCGAACTTTTTGAGCATATTATTTAAAAATGTGCTCTTGCCGCAGCCGTGCGGGCCTTTAAAAATATAGATTTTGTTTTGCTGGGCACCTCGCTTCATGGATTCAACCAGATTAATCAACCGGTTGGCAAAAAGCCTGTCGGCAAAAAACGGATTATCGGCACCTTCGATAAAGAGCCTGCTGCAATCGTAGCAGACGTAACTGATGGATTCCGGATCATCCGAATATTCATCCAGGCCCTGACCGACATAGGAATGAATCATGTCATGCAGCATCTGGAAAATATTGCGCATCACGCTGTTGGGCGCGCTGGTTAATTCACCCAGAAATTCGGCAAAGGATACGGCTTCCCGCTGTTCCTGCTCACTCATACTGCGATTGAGATTCGCCATAGCCTTCAGGACGTCATCCTGAGGCGTTTTTACCTGTTCGTTTTGCTCGGCCGACAAACTGGTGGCATCAGAAACTTTCTGCAAAAAACTCGACATATCTTTTTTGCTCAATGGTTTTACCTCTTTATGCCCTCGTTATAGCACTTATTTAATCGCTTCCCTGGAGAGTTTACGATCTTTCATGGTATACAAGACACGCTCCCATTTAATTTCTGTTTTCACCGGTTCGTCTTTGACCATACTTGGGATCGTACCCGTAAAAACACCGACTTGTTTGGGTGCTGCCTTAACAATTTCACTGGTCTCGAACTGGACCGGTGCTCCCCACAGATATTCAATCCCCATCATAGTGTTGGCGATATACTCCTTGACCAGGGGCTTGCCCTCGAAATGATGAACAAGATACAAATGGTTGTTTTTGGCCTTTCCGGGATCCAGTTCAATATAAGGCGGATGATAAAGCGTATCCAGCAGCATCTGGCGATAATCCTGCGCCTTACGACTTTTGACATAATACTGCCAAACCATACGGTCTTTATTTAGCCGTTTGCCGGTGACGAATAGATTGTTGCGGGTGACAAAATCCTGGTCAACAAAGGTGTTAACAAAGGTGAAATCACAGAAATCTTCGCGGATTTTAAAAATAAATTCCTGCCCTCGTCCTGCTCCGGTGTCATAATCCTTGCGTGTGTCGCTATCCAGCAACTGCCTGAAATCAATGGAGTATTTACCCTTATCGCCCAGTTCCTCTATATACTGGAAAAGTCGCATTCCCAGAGCATATGGATTGAGACCCACTCGCGGCAGGGATGTCACTCCCGCATGGGTGCGCGCAAAATCCACCTCATGGCCTTTTATACGATCATCCTGCAAAAAAAGGGTTTCATGCCAGTAACTGGCCCAGCCTTCATTCATGATTTTTGTTCGGATTTGAGGCTGGAAGAATACGGCGGTTTTGCGAACAACTTCCATCACCGCCTGCATCCAGCTGTTCTCTTCTTTTTTCAAAAACTCAGAGTTTTCGATCAAATACTGGATCAGATCCAGCTGCAGTGTGGCCTTTTCCTTGAGACTTTTCTTGTATAACGCTTCAAATTCGGGATGCGTTTTGGTAATCTCGGAAAAGAAAGCCTTTTCTCCCCGTTTTCCTTGTTTTTTTATGCATTCGTTGTATCTCTCGATTTCATTTATATATTCGGCAATTTTACTTTTCTTGACGGATTGCAGAAAAACGTCGAAGTAAAAATCCAACCGTTTGGATTGATTTTCCAGTACCGGGCGATTCAATCGTGAGAGTTCGCGGTGATATCCCACCAGGTTGTCGATGCCCCGGGCAAACTCGATGACATAGTCCACCCACCTTCCCTTTTCAGACCGATAATTGGCAATTAAGCGTTTATCCGAAAGTGCCTGACCGGTGAAATCGTAGTTCCAGGTATGGCGAAAATACAAATTATTTTGAAAAAAATCGATATGGGACAGAACATGGTAAAAAATCATCACGTTCATCCAGTCCGGATTGTTATCGTTGTAGTAAGAAATTGCCGGTCGGGTGTTAATGACCGTTTCATAAGGATTGTTGGGATAAAGTTCGTAGCGACCCCTTTCTTTGAGGACCTCCACATCATGCACCCAGTAATCATAAAGGGTGGGGATCATCACCTTGGGG
>CAMYNZ010000126.1 GCA_947259865.1 uncultured Desulfobacterales bacterium
ACAAAAACACTTCAGTGCTTTAATCTGTGCACTTGCAACCGGGTGCAGAGCATCCGGTTTGTATATCAATAATTAAAAAAGCCAACTATCGTTCTGCTATCATTGCTATACATCGAGGTGTTTATAGAATTCAAATACCTCGTGATACTATATAGTTATAATTCACTCTTGGTTTTGTTCATGCACAATTGAGGTTGAATTAAGATAAACATGTATGCTATGACCGAAAACAAATATATGTAATAAAAAATAGGTATTGCAATATACTCTCAAAAAAATAGCTACCCATCATGACTGCCGATAATACGGACCATTTATTCGTTAATTTACGGCACAAGCTTCACGAAGTTATTTTTGAAGCCGATACGCCGGCCGGTAAATTATTTGACCTGCTGCTGATAGTGTGTATCGGGGTCAGCGTCACCCTGGTCATGCTGGATAGCGTGGCCCGAATCAATGCGTCCTGGGGTGCGGCGTTATACATAAGCGAATGGTTTTTTACCCTTCTTTTTACGGTAGAATATATATTGCGGCTGCTCAGTGTCAAACGGCCCATGCTTTATGCCACCAGTTTTTTTGGGATAGTTGATCTGCTGGCCATTTTGCCTACATATTTCAGTGTATTTTTTCCCGGCAGCCAGTATCTGCTGGTAATCCGAATTCTCCGTGTGCTTCGTATTTTCAGGGTTTTCAAACTGGTTCAATATCTGAGTGAAGCCAAACTGTTGATTCAAGCATTGCGGGCCAGTCGTCGCAAGATCACCGTATTCATATTTACGGTTTTTACGCTGGTGATCATCTTTGGCTGCCTGATGTATCTGTTGGAGGACGCGGCTAACGGTTTTACCAGCATCCCCCGGAGTATATACTGGGCGATCGTTACGCTGACCACGGTTGGATATGGTGATATATCACCCAAAACAGGCATCGGCCAGGCAGTGTCCGCCATCATCATGATCATTGGTTACGCTCTTATCGCGGTGCCGACAGGGATAGTGACGGTCGAATTGTCACATGCTTTTCAAAAAAAGCTTACAACCCAGGCATGCCCAACCTGCAGCGCGGAGGGCCACGACAGTGACGCAACATACTGTAAATTTTGTGGGGCGAAATTATAAAAAGTCCTCAATGCTGAAATAATTTTAGGTAAAAAACCAGAAAATCAGATCTTCACGTCGAAAAATATCCGCCATGACAAATTACAATCTTGAATCATTGGATATGCCCGTGCTGACCGGTTGGCGTCTAAAGCTATTTGCGGCAGCATTGAAAAATAAAATACTTCGGCCGCTGTTGCTAAAACTATTGATACGACCGTCCGGTATTTTAAGATTTCGCAAATTGGCAATCGAAGAGACACCGACCCATGACGCCATCGTATTTTTCGATAAAGACATCGCGGCCAGCGAGCCTGAGTCCCATACGTTTTCGATACATGAGCCGATCGACGGTGAAGGGCCGCAAGTGTTCCCTTTCCGATCGATCCGCGAATATTTCACAGGTTATCAAACAGGTGCAGTGACTCCCGAAGCGGTGGCAGAAAAGGTGTTAAATGCGATTACCGCCAGCGATAGCGGGGATAGGCCCCTGCGTGCATTCATCGCATGTAATCGAGAAGACATAATGAACCAGGCCCGGGCAGCTACCACAAGAATTCAGGCCGGCAAACCACTGTCTGTTTTTGACGGTGTGCCGGTGGCAATAAAAGACGAGGTTGATCAGACGCCTTATCCGACAACGGTCGGAACCTCATTTCTGGGGAATAGGCCCGCCAGAGAAGACGCAACCGTTGTCACCCGTCTGCGTGCAGCCGGTTGCCTGCTGATCGGTAAAACCAATATGCATGAAATCGGGATCAATCCCAACGGGCTCAACTGCCACTACGGAACAGTTCGCAATCCATATAATACAGCCTATGATAGCGGGGGAAGTTCAAGCGGTGCAGCCGCCGCAGTCGCCGCCGGAATATGTCCCGCGGCAATCGGTGCCGACGGTGGCGGTTCGATCCGCATACCGGCAGCCCTGTGTAATTTGGTGGGTCTGAAACCAACTTATGGGCGCATCAGCGAACACGGAGCGTTTCCGCTGTGCTGGAGCGTGGCGCATCTGGGACCGATCGGCGCCTGCGTCGAGGATATCGCCCTGACCTATGCCGTGGTGGCGGGTCCGGATCCCAGGGATCCCCGCTCAGAGCGACAGCCAGCAGTCCGGCTGGACAATTGGAATATTGCGGAACTTGACAACCTGACGCTGGGTATTTACGCTGACTGGTTCAACCATGCCAGCCCATCGATTGTGTCAGCCTGTGAGGCCATGTTAGATAATCTGTGTCGATGCGGCGCCCGGATTAAACAAATTGAAATTCCCGGACTCGACGAAATACGGATGGCGCATGCTGTTACGATTCTTGGTGAAATGTCGACCAGCATGGAAAAATACAAGTTAAATCAAGACTGTTTCGGGCCTTCGGTCCAGATCAACCTTGAATTTGCGCGGGCCTTCACCGCCAAGGATTATATCCGTGCGCAACAGATGCGCACACGGGCAATTACCACGTTTCAAAAGGTTTTTGAACAGGTCGATCTGGTCATTACGCCGACAACGGCCGTCACAGCACCTGAGATTCCCAAAAACTATCTGAGCGCCGGTTGGTCAGACCTCGGCACGGTCACCGAATTGATGCGCTTTATTTTTCCGCCCAATCTGACGGGTTTGCCGGCGATCAGCTTTCCGGTCGGATACAACAAAACCGGATTGCCCATCGGCATGCAGGCCATCGGGCGTCCATGGGACGAGCATATTCTATTGCAGCTAGCCTATGCAGCCGAACAATATGTTGAGCGAAAACGGCCCCAGGTATTTTTTGAAATTCTTGACTGAAAATCCGTCGCGTATTTAGAAAGGAGAGGAAATGATCTATATTGGTGAGTTTATTTTTATTACCGATCAGCAAAAAACCGAGGAAAAAGATAGACGTCATGGCCAATTTAATCTGGTCGTTGAAGCCGATCAAAACGATCACGCTATCAACCTGTTCAGGGAAAGAATTGTTGCATTCAGAGAATCCAGTGATTTTTTTGAAGGAGATTGTTCGATCTATTTTATCCGATTGCTGGAATTTGAAAATTTTCCCCGAAACGAAGCGCTGATGTTCAATTATAAATCGACGGCCGGTGATCCGCTGATGCCCTTTATTGGCTGCACGATTCCATCCGACCAGACCGATTCATGCCGGATATACGACTGGAAAGATAACCGACCGCAAATTGACGGACAGCACGAGAATCTCTTTTTAGAGTTTAAAGTCCAAACAGACAAATAATGGCTCGATCCATTATCCACCTTGCGCTCCATTTTCTGGTGCCGGGTGCCGTATCGCGTATAGCCTTTAAAAATAGATGGCTAATAGCCTGGCTCATTATGGCACTGACAATGATGGTCGATCTCGACCACTTGCTGGCGGATCCGATTTACGATCCGGACCGATGCGGTATCGGTTTTCACCCCTTGCATTCATATCCTGCGATCGGTGTTTATTTTTTTATGGTCCTGATCCCTAAGCTCCGGATAATAGCCATCGGACTGCTGATTCATATGGGTCTGGACATCACGGATTGTATCTGGATGGGATGGCAATAGATTATTACCTGAATCTTGCATAAAAATTAATGTGAAGTTGAATTTTATATTAATAACAGAAAGTTAAGCAAATGGAAAAGTAAAACAAATTACCTATCAAGTATAAAGGATGAATATCATTTTATCACATTAATTTTTACCCTTCGGGCGAGGCGGAGGCTTCCATCTGCTTCGTTATTAAGGACTCGCAATAGTTCACTATGGCTTCGCCCTTAAGTGCCTTGCATATGAAAGCCTCCGACTCGTGCAAAATTCAGGTATGAAACCGGTTATCGACTTACTCAGCAAAAGGATACCATGATTAAACATCTAAGCTGGATTTTTAACAAAAACCACGTTTGCCCCTGGTGGTTGGCCTATTCGTTTGATAATCCCATCCGCAAACTTTTTCATAAACCCCATCAGATACTGGCACCCTATGTCCGGGAAGGAATGACCGTTATGGACGTTGGTTGCGGTATGGGATTTTTTTCCATCGGTATGGCGGCACTCGTCGGTGATCGTGGACGTGTGATCGCGGTGGATCTTCAGTCAAAAATGCTTGCGGTTACAAAAAAGCGTGCCCGGCGGGCCGGATTTGAAAATCGCGTCCACACGCATTTATGCCAGCCCGATGCAATCGGGGTTAAAGATACGGTTGACTTTATTCTGACATTCTGGATGGCGCATGAAGTTCCAAACAAAACCGATTTTTTTAGACAATTAAATTCCAATCTGGATGGCAACGGAAGATTGCTTATTGCTGAACCCAAAATGCATGTCGGCCTTACGCACTTTCAGGAAATTCTGGCAAGGGCCCGGACCGTCGGTTTGAAGTTGGCTGACCAGCCCCCCATTCGTTTCAGCCACAGTGCCGTCCTTGAAAAATGATCTGCTGCAGTGGGCTTATAATCATACGGAATTAAAGTGGTGAATAAAACGCGTTAGTTATTGGGAGCCAAATCTTTGCAAATGAATTACAGGAAAGCAATTTACGCGGGTATTGGAACGCAGTTAATAAAAGTACTTCAGCGGTTTACTTGTGTACGGTTGATCTGCTGGCCGACATGCTTTGAATGAGCTCTCTTAATTTCACCGAAACCGATTCCGGTACGGGAATCGAATCGACTTTCTTGCACAACTTTACGGTTCTTTTGAGGGTTTCGAGACAAATTTTACAGGGGACGCACGCTTCCACATGCCGTTCGATGTCCTTGCAGGTCATAACATCCAATTCGTTATCAATATATTCAGATAATTTTTCGAACATCGAAAGGCAATGGCTGTGGTCGTGTTGATCACTCGTCATGCTCAAAATATCCTTTTAATTTTTCCCTCAAATAAAGACGTGCCCGGTGAAGTCTGACCTTGATATTAGACGGTTTTAGATTCAAAATCTGAGCGGTTTCGGCTGTTGAAAATCCTTCAAAATCCCGTAAAACGAAAACCATGCGATATTTTTCAGGCAGGGTCAAAATGGCTTCCCGGATCGTTTTGGACAGCTCAACATTCAACAAGTTATTCAAAGGGATCTGGGCCCACCCCGGCACCTGATCGGGGATATGCGTTTCCTCTTTGGGCCAAAATTCATCCAAAGATAATTCGCGATCGGGAGCGAATTTCGATTTTCGGCGCTTCTTTATACAGGTACTGGATGCGATTCTATAGAGCCAGTTCTTGAACTTGGTTTCATATCTGAAATCTTTTAAGTACCTAAATACATTTAAAAATGTATCCTGTACCAGGTCCTCGGCATCGCAAACATCGCCGCACATTCTCAGGCCGAAATTGTAAAGCTTTTGTTCATAACGTTTTACAAGTTCCTGAAACAGCTCATAGCGTCCCGAGTTGATGGCTTCAACCAACTCAAAGTCTTTATCCTGAATTTTTCTCCGATCCGGGTTGTACATCATGATCTTTTTTACCTGTCACCTGACAGGCACCGCGCATTCAGGTGGAAACACCTAATTTGGGCAGGATATAGGCCTGCAAGAGAAACCACACGGCCAATATCACCAGCATGATAATAATGTCCTTCATCTTTTAACTCCTTATATTTATAAGATCTTTACCAGCAGTTGTCCACCTCTTAGCAACGGAACATTTAGAGGTTGTTTATAAAGTTATGCAGAAACCCGGATGGATAGAAAAATAATGATGGTAGATGCCGTGTAATATCAGCATGTCTTGATATACAGGGAACCAGTATTTCATATATGGTTACAAAAAATTGTGCCCCCGGAGGCTCAAATTAAAGCAATTTTTGCGGTAATGTTGGCGAATACTTATGTGAGATACTCTACCGGGAGGACTCCTCCCGGTCATGTTCCTTTATGAGGTTGTTAAGCCCGTTTTATGTAATTTTGGCCTTATACAATCTCAAACTATTGGTTACGACAGAAATGCTGCTAAAGGCCATTGCCAAGGCGGCCATGATGGGATGAAGCTGCCTGAGAAAATCAGGGAAAAAGGTAAAGGGTGCCAGAATACCCGCCGCAATGGGTATAAGCACCACATTGTAACCAAAAGCCCACAAGAGGTTTTGTTTAATCGTCCGCATGGTTGCCCGGCTGATTCGGATCGCCCGGGGCACGCCCCATAAACTGCCGCTGGAAAGAATCACGCCGGCAGTTTCGATGGCCACATCCGTACCGGTGCCGATAGCCAGGCCGACATCGGCCTGGGCCAGCGCCGGCGCGTCGTTGATCCCGTCCCCTACCATTCCGACCCGCGCCCCATTCAGCTGAAAGTCTTTTACTCTGGCTGATTTTTCGTCCGGTTTAACTTCCGCAACGACTGCGTCAATATTCACCTGTTGGGCGATGCTTTGAGCCGTTTGACGGTTGTCGCCGGTGAGCATGACGACCTTTAAATTCTGATGGTGAAGTTCGTCAATGGCATCTTTCGATTCGGGTTTCACGGTGTCGGCCACCGCGATCAAGCCGCAGAGGTTGTGTTCCTTGGCAACCACCATAACGGTTTTACCCAGAGACTGATGTTGACTGATTTTATCTTCAGCGCCGGCAATATCAATTCCCAGTTCTTTGAACCAGGTTGGTTTGCCGATTATGACCAAATCACCATTAATTTTGGCCTTAACACCGTGTCCTCCTGCCGCTTTGAATTCTTTGGGTTCGTAAAAATCTAGCCCCTGGGATTTGGCTTCATTCACAATCGCTTTGCCCAGCGGATGTTCCGAGCCTTTTTCCACGGAGGCAGCTATTTTGAGCAGTGCTTGTTTATCACCTTCAAATGTGTCAAGCGCAATAATATCCGTTACCGTCGGTTTCCCCAGGGTGATGGTGCCGGTTTTATCCAGGACGATGGTATCCAGTTTGGTGGCTGTTTCAAGCGCCTCGCTGTTTTTAAACAAAATCCCTTTTTCCGCACCTTTGCCGGTACCGGCCATTATCGCCGTCGGGGTAGCCAGGCCCAGCGCACAGGGGCAGGCAATAACCAAAACGGCGACCAGTCTTATCATGGAGGGAACAAAATCACCGGTTAAAGACCACCACAAAACAAAAACAATCACGGCGATCGCCATAACCGTCGGTACAAATACGGCGGCTACCTTGTCTGCCAGGGCCTGAATGGGGGCTTTGCTTCCCTGGGCTTCCTGCACCAGACGAATAATTTGAGCTAAAACCGTTTCTTTGCCGACCCGGGTGGCGTTGAATTTCAAAAGACCCTCACCGTTTATCGTCCCGCCGACCACGGTATCACCCACATGCTTGTCGACCGGTATGGGTTCACCGGTCAGCATGGATTCATCCACCGCCGATTGCCCCTCGAGCACAAGGCCGTCAACCGGTATTTTTTCACCGGGACGAACAATTAGGGTGTTGCCTACGCTAACCCGGGTCAGCGGAATCTCTTTTTCATCACCGTTTACAACGATGGTTGCTGTTTTGGGGCGCAGACCGATCAATTTACGTATCGCACCGCCGGTTTTACCCTTGGTGCGGGATTCCAGCATTTTGCCCAGTTTAATCAAGGTGATGATAACCGCAGCCGTTTCAAAATATACGTGTTCTCCAAATGCCGGAAGTAAAAGCACGGCCACCGAGTAAAAATAGGCTACCGACGACCCCATGGCCACCAGAACATCCATATTGGCACTTTTATTCATCAAACTTTTGAAACCGCCCAGATAATAATCTTTGCCCGTGTAAAACTGAACCGGTGTGGCCAGGGCCCAGAAAAGCCAGTTGACCCAGGCGGCATGGCTCCATGCACCAATCAGTCCGAAATCACGCGCCATGCTCATGGCAAAAAGTGGTAATGCAAACACGACACCAACAGCAAATTTGCGCGTCTGGTCTTTTATTTCCACATCCCTGGCCATTTGTTCGACGTCTGCTTCATCGGCATCCGCTTCCGGCGGTATGGCACCGTAGCCCGCCTTTTCAATGGCCGCAACAATGTCATCCAGGGTCGACACGGCCGGCACATATTCAATTGATGCCCGTTCGGAAGCAAAGTTCACAGTTGCGCTGACCACGCCGGAAACTTTTTTATTCAGTGCCCGCTCGATATTCAAGGCGCAGTTTGCGCAAGTCATTCCGGTAAGCGGCAGTTCAATTTTAGCAGTAGAAACGCCATAGCCGGATTTTTTAATTTTCTCGACGACATCCCGGATACGGATCTGTTGCGGATCAAACGAAACCGCAGCCTGCTCGGATGCAAAATTGACCCTGGCGTCCTGGATGCCCTCGAGTCTCTTGACACCCCGTTCGATGTTCAGGGCACAATTGGCGCAGGTCATGCCGGTCACCGGTATTGTTATTTTTTCTTCTGCCATAATGTTATCCTCACCGCAGAGGCGCAAAGATCGCAGAGAGTATTAATTTTTTTGCTTTCCGCTGAGACCCGCCCGCCTCGCCTGAGCGACTCGCGATGGCGGGCAGGGGGCGGAAAGCAAAACCAATGCCTCTGATAAAATTTTATTAACCCTCTATGCACTGAATGTTCTGACATCACCGGAGTAATTGATCTTTGATGCGCTGAATTGATTTCCTTTGCCGGCGTCTCAGCGGCAAAGGAAAAATCTTGAATTCTCGGCGTACTCTGCGTCTCTAAGGAGCGCAGCGAGTGGGCGGTGAAAAAATCAACGCCTGACGACAAACCAGGGATTTAGGATATTTTCCTTGTTATAAACCAGCGGTTGGCCGGTGTTGTAATCAAAGACTTGTCCACCGGCATTTTCTACAATCACCTGACCGGCGGCTGTGTCCCATTCACTGGTTGGTCCAAATCGTGGGTATACATGAGCCTTTCCTTCAGCCACAAGACAAAATTTGAGGGAACTTCCGGCACTCATGAAATCTACCCGGTCATATTCTCTGCGCTTTTGTTCCACAAAATCATCGAGTTCCCGAAGGCCATGGGATCGGCTGCCCACAATTACGAAGGGTGAATCGGGCAGGGCATCCAGCGGCAACTCGACAGAGCGATTTAGGATTTCAGCAAGCCGACCGGAATCACCCGAATCTTCTTTTTTTTCATGAAACAGTGTATCGAATTGGCTGTTAACCAGCTTATAGGCCCCCAGATCATGAGCAGCATAGTACAGTGTTTTTGTTACCGGAACAAATATAACGCCCAATACAAGTTTACGGTTCTTGATCAAAGCGATGTTCACTGTAAATTCATCGCTGCATTTGACGAACTCCTTGGTGCCATCCAGTGGATCAACGATCCAAAGATCTTCCCAATAGCGTCTTTCTTCATAGGGAATTTTTTTGCCTTCCTCGCTGAGTATCGGGATATTAAATTCTTTGAGATTTTCTGAGACAATAATATGAGATTTTTGGTCGGCGAGGGTTAAAGGGGAGTTGTCAGCTTTATGTTCAACACTGAAATCGGTATAATACACGTCAAGGATCGCTTTACCCGCTTCAATTGACGCAAAAATAGCTTTTTCCAGATGAATTTTATAATCATTCATTATCAAAAAATAGTTTTTGTCGAGGGTCGCCGGGGCATCCCACTCGACCGTGACACGCTTGTTTTCGGGATCTCCATCCACGTTTGTAATCCCCTGCAGTTCGCTCAATTCGTTCTTAATGGTCATTACACAGTGTCCGCAGGATATATTCGGGATTGAAAAGTTCTGTTTTTCCATAACCTATTATCTCCTTTTCGATCTTTAAAACATTACAATGGTTTACCTTAATCGAGGTACATTTTGATACTCCTATTAATAGCAATGATATTTCTAAAGTCAAATTGGTAAAATCCATGTTGACTCCCGTTAACACGTTGTGGTATCAACAGCAAATCTAACTTTTTTAAATTGAACATTGTTGTCATGAAAGGAGATCCAGAAGTTTTATGGTTTATCAAACCAAATACATCCGCTTTCCTTTGATCATGCTGTGGGCGGCGATATTGCTCTTCATTTATGCCTGCGGTGAATCCGGCTATAAAAACGTTGATTTCACGGATAGAGTTGCTGTAAAACGACCCACCGGACAAACCAATGATGCATCACAATTAAGAGTTGCGGTGGCCGCCGTGATTTCCCCAAAGGAGACATTTGTCTATTACCGCCAGCTTCTGGATTACATCGGCCGCCATCTGGGGCGAAACACGCAACTCATCCAGCGCAAAACCTACAGTGAAATCAATGAACTTTTCCCCAAGGGAGAAATAGACCTGGCCTTCATCTGCAGCGGGCCCTATGCCGTCAGTAAAGAAATATACGGCTTTGAGGCTCTTGCCACACCGATCGTTCGCGGGATACCTTTCTATCACTCTTACCTTATCGTTAATAAGGACAGTCCCTTTCAAAAGCTCGAAGATTTAAGGGATCATGTCTTCGCTTTTACCGATCCAAAGTCCAACACCGGTGCGCTGGTGCCCACCTATTGGTTGTCGGAAATGGGTGAAACGCCGAAGTCCTTCTTTAGCAGTGTCAATTATACCTACAGTCACGACAATTCGATAATGGCAGTAGCAAAGGCGCTGGTGGACGGGGCAACGATTGATGGTCATATATGGGAATATTACAACGTTCAAAAGCCAGTATACACCTCACAAACCCGGATATTAAAAAAATCACAGCCTTTTGGCAGCCCGCCCCTGGTAGCCTCCGTATATTTGCCTGAAAAATTAAAAGCCAAAATCCGCAACACACTTCTAACTATGCACCTGACGCCTGAGGGTCAGAGGATACTGGAAGAGTTGATGATCGACCGTTTCGTAGCACCCAGGGAATTATGGTACGAATCAATTAGAAATATAAAACAAAAAGTACAAGCCACCGGGAATAAATTGGATGGGTCCCAGGACTCTTAAGCAAAAACTTTTTTTGACCGTCGCTATACTGGTTATCGCCAGCGGTATCAGCATATCCCTGCTTGTCACCCACCGCTACAGCACCAGTTTAATCCAGGGTGCCGTGGCACAAGCCCAGAATATCACCCACAATTTAGCGTTGGATGCGGTCGATAAAATTCTTATCAATGATCTTGTGGCGCTTCAAAAGCTCCTGGATGATCAAATGCGCAGTGACCCTTACATCGCTTACCTGTTTGTTGTCAAAGATGACCGCATATTGACCCACACTTTTTCAAAGGGGGTGCCGCTAAAGCTCATAGCGGCCAATACCCCCGGCCCACCATTTGAGGAGGAGAGCGGTCATTTGGAAAAGATAATTTCAGATAGCGGTGAACGCTATTTGGATATTGCCTGGCCGATTTTCTCCGGCAAGGCCGGAATGCTGCGCCTGGGGCTTTCAGAGAAGCCTTATCGAAAACGGGTGACGAACCTGTGGTTTCAAATGAGCATGATCACCCTGGGGATTCTTTTGATCTCTCTTAACATCACCCACTTTTTTATCAAGCGCATCACCCGACCCCTGTCTGCATTAAAGATTGCTGCTGAAAAAATTGATGAAGGCAACCTTGATACCCGTGTGGATATCAAAGGACACGAAGAGGTCAATTCACTGTCGTCATCGTTAAAAGGGATGATAAAGCGCCTGAAATAATATACCCACCGGCTTCAGGATTACACCCTGAGGCTGGAGGAAAAAAACCTGCAACTGGATCTCGCCCATAACCAGTTACGAACTTCATTTGCCATTGCGCAAGAGTCAGCATATGGCCTTGCTTATCTTCAGCAGCCAAAAAGAAAATCTTTTTGTTTTATCTGATGAGGGCGTGCAGACAATGACCGGAGATTATGTTGAATCGGCGTTTGCAGCTTTACAGGGTTTTGATGCGTCGACATTTACGGCTAGTGACATTTTCAAACCGACACCGCTGCCGGCTGATTTTCAATCTGCCAAACAGCTTGCAATTTTTCCTTTTCATTACGAAAGGGAACTGCTGGGTGCAATGCTGGTTGCCTGCCCCGGAGACTGCAACTGCGTCACAAAGGACCTGGATATTATCAATTTGATCATGAAGCAGACTTCCGGAGCGATAAAACGGGCCGCCAATCAGGAAGAAGAAATACGTAATCTTCAAACGCGAATAGAACATTCAACAGGGTATAGCGGACTCATCGGCAAAGATTCTAAAATGCAGATTATTTACAAATTAATTGAAGATGTTGCCCCCACCGATGCCACGGTATTGATCCAGGGTGAGAGCGGTACCGGCAAGGAATTGGTCGCACGCGCCATACACCGTCAGAGCCTTCGCAAAAACAAACCTTTTGTGGTGATTAACTGCTCCGCTTATCCTGCCACATTGCTGGAGAGCGAATTATTCGGCCATGAAAAAGGCGCTTTCACCGGTGCCATACGCCGGAAGTCCGGACGTTTCGAACAGGCGCATGGCGGCACTGTTTTCCTGGATGAAATCGGAGAGATCCCGCCGTCTTCCCAAATCAAACTGCTACGGGTGTTGCAGAGTCAAAAGTTTGAGCGTCTGGGAGGAGAAAAGACCCTGAATGTGAACACGCGAGTGCTGGCTGCCACAAATAAAAACCTTCTTGAGGAAGTGAAAAACGGTAAATTCCGTGAGGATCTTTTCTACCGGTTGAACGTAATTCCCATCGATTTGCCGCCACTCAGAAAACGCGGCAATGATATACCGTGGTTGGCACGGCATTTTTTGAACCGATTCGCCGGAGAACAAAGTAAAACTATTCAGGGGTTTAGCTCAGAAGCCATGCGGCTGCTGCTTGACTATCCCTGGCCGGGTAATGTTCGTGAATTGGAAAACACAGTTGAACACGCCACGGTGCTGACTAAAGGAACCCATGTTGAAATTACTGATCTACCACCTCTGCTCCGTAAGGCTGAACTCAATAACAATAACCGTATGCCCCGCACTACTATTTTAGAAAATGAAAAGAAACTGCTCCAGGAAGTCTTAGAACAGTGTGGCTGGAATAAAAAGAAGGCCGCCGTCCGTCTGGGTATCAGCCGCAGCACGCTGTACGGCAAGCTAAAAAAATACCAAATTAATAAGCCCACCATCCATTAAGCTTCCCCAAACACGACGGCTGAATTGATCAAATAACCGGCAAAATCCCGCCGCCGCCGTACCGGATAAAATTGATCCACTGATTGTATTTGGGTTAAAAAGTTACCGGAAAATAGCGGAAATTTGGTTAGGCCAATATAATAAAATTACCACACCGTAGCACTTTTTGCTTGACCTCATAAAACAACAATGATAGACAAAAATCTGGTTCTTACCTCCTAAATCTGGGTGGATATTCACAGAAATCTTTGATTTTTTGTGAATATCCACCCTTTTTTGCTAAACACAGCTAAAATTCTGTGAAAATTGCACGATTCGTTTTTTGAACGGATTCAAAATTAATTTGGATTTCATCATGGACAGCAACGAATTCAAACAGCTGCGTCACAAACTCGGAAAAACCCAAAAGCAGATCGCCCAGCTTCTGGGCACTTCTCTTAAGGCGGTGCACAGCTACGAGCAGGGGTGGCGCCCGGTGCCGGCCTACGTGGAAAGGCAAATGTTTTTTCTGGTCTCCGCTTTTCAGGGAAAATTCAAAAGCAAAAAACCTTGCTGGATCGTGAAAAATTGCCCGGTGGAGCGAAGAAAAATGTGTCCGGCCTGGGAGTTCAAGACCGGCAA
>CAMYNZ010000127.1 GCA_947259865.1 uncultured Desulfobacterales bacterium
ACCATGAGTGGTGCGGACTGAACTTTGCACTTTGAAATTTTCATGGCCTCATTGATGCGGGATTGTATCGACTTGGCCAGGATGCTGCTGGAACCGGCATGTTTGCTCTGGATGTTGTCCCAGGGTATTTTGACGTCACCGTCTTCAAATGACGCCGATGATTTTGAATCAGATGCGAAGGGCTGGCCTGAAAATTCCGTAAAATAGAAAATTGTTATCCCGCCGGCATTGTGAAGGAAACTTCCGCCCGTGTGGATACTGATAAACACGTCGGCTTCCAGATGGTTAGCCGTACTCGTCCGGTCGGGTATATCCAGACCGTAATCACCGGTACGGGTAGACTCCACATTGTATTCATTTTTCAGTTCGGAGGTCAGCGCTGAGGCCATTTTTAGGGTTACGCTTTTTTCCTGACTTTTACCAGGGCCCCCGGCTCCGGTGTCGTGACCCCCGTGTCCGGGATCCAACACCACGATTTTTTTAATTGTTTTAAAAAAAGGCGTTTTGGCTTGGGCGTCGATCAACAGTGACGCAAGCATCATCGCGATGAACACCAGTATCCATCGGATGGTTTTTAGGCCAAAATGTCCGCAATACGCTGACATAACGGGTAATTTCTCAATTTTCCTTGACACTCAAACGGTTTAATACTATTTTCAGCTTTGAATTTAGCGGAATTTTACTGTAATAGATTATCATGTCAAATTCCAGCAATATTTCTTGAATTCAGCCCTTTGTCCGCTGGTCCGGAGCATTAAAAGCAGGTTGGAACACATTACCATCTGTTCGCCTGCTTTATTTAAAATGGGCATTGGGAGCTTGACAGTAATTTACGCGAGAGTGGCGGAATTGGTAGACGCACTGGACTTAGGATCCAGCTCTGGCAACAGAGTGGGAGTTCAAGTCTCCCCTCTCGCACCATTAAAACTTTGGTAAGTGCCCGGAAAGGTTCAGGTGTCGTTGAATTAGCTGAAATTTTGGCCTTCAGAGCAGGCGAATCGGCCCAAGATATTTTCGATAATTGATTATCCTCAGTAATTCAGTTCACATCGATCTTATACAGGTCATAAAAATCCATGTGTTCCTGCATGGTAGCGATAGAATCATCAATTTCTGCAACCGTCTATCGCTGAAAACAAGGCTGATATTTGTATAAACGCCTTTGATGTTAATTCCTGGCACTTTCGCTATATGAGAGGAGTGTTATGCAAGTAACCGTTGAAGATTTAAGTAGCGTAAAAAAGATGTTGCATATCGAGATCCCTGCAGACGAAGTTGCACGAGAACTTAATACAACTTACAGCAAGCTCAAAAAGACCGCCAAAGTTAAAGGCTTTCGACCGGGAAAAGCGCCCCGATCCGTGTTAGAGCGGATGTATAAAAAAGATGTCCATGCTGATGTCACCTCCCGCTTGATCCAGGAGTCTTTTGTCGATGCGATCAAAGAAACAGATCTCAAAATAGTCGGCAATCCGAAAGTTGATCCACCGGAACTGGTTGCAGACGGTCCTTATAAATATGATGCCACCGTGGAGGTTAATCCGGAAATTGAGATTATCGATCACAAAGGCCTAAAGCTAAAAAAGACCTTGTATAAAATAAGTGATGAAGAAGTTGACATTCAATTAAAAACACTTCAAAAAAACCTGGCCAAGCTTGAACCCATTAAAGGGCAGCGACCTCTGAAAAATGACGATTTTGCCTTAATTGACTATGAGGGATTTAAAAACGGCCAACCGTTTGCTGAAACTCAAAAAACCGAAAAATTTTCCTTGAAGATCGGCGAAGGCCGAATTTCAAAGGATTTCGATGAGGCGCTGACCGGCATGATGCCGGGTGAAAATAAGGAAATATCGATCAAATTTCCCGAAGACCACTATAACAAGAATCTGGCGGACAGCGAAATCACCTTTCAGGTGAAACTCAACGAAATCAGGCAGGAAATGCTGCCCAAAATCGATGACGAGATGGCCCAAAAACTCGGCGATTATAAAACCCTTGCTGAAGTTAAAAAAGCGATTACAGACAATTTAAAACAGGGATACGATAAACGAACCGAACAGGAGTTAAACGAGCAAATATTAAAACAATTGCTCGACAAATATGACTTTGAAGTGCCGGAGGCGATGGTCGAATATGAACTTGAAGGAATCCTGGCAGAGGCTGAAAGGTCTTTTTCTTATCAAGGTGTTTCCCTGGACCAGATGGGACTCACAAAGGAAAGCCTTGCCGAAAAATACCGGGACACGGCGGTAAAACAGGTCAAACGCCATTTTATTTTGAATAAAATCATCGAACAGGAGGATTTGAAATTATCTGACGACGCGCTTGAAAAGGGCTTCCAGGATATGGCCGCTACCGTAAATCAATCCCTTGAAGAGATAAAGCAATATTATCGTGAAAACAAAGACAATCTTGAATTTTTCAAACACACGCTGCTTGAAAAAAAGGCCATCAAGCTTATTTTGGATATTAGCACCGTTGAGGAGGTTAAACCCGAGACAAAAAAGAAATCTAAAAAAAAGGGTAAGGTTGAATCCGGGTAAAGATTTGATTTAGAATTGGCATCTGTTGTGATATAATCTTAATGATCGCAACATAATTAACCGATAATACATAATTAAAGGAGAAAATCTGTGCCGATTATTCCGATGGTTATCGAACAAAGCAGCAGGGGGGAACGCGCATACGATATATACTCCAGGCTTCTAAAGGACAGAATCATTTTTTTGGGTACCGCCATGAACGATGAGGTGGCCAATTTGTTGATCGCACAGCTGCTTTTTCTTGAGTCCGAGGATCCTGAAAAAGACATAAATTTTTATATCAATTCACCTGGCGGATTAGTGACCTCCGGTCTGGCCGTCTATGACACCTTGCAGTATATTAAACCGGACGTCACGACCGTGTGCATCGGTCAGGCCGCCAGCATGGGAGCGTTGCTGTTGGCAGCCGGTGCTGCAGGAAAGCGGTATTCTCTGCCTCATTCCAGAATATTGATCCATCAACCCATGGGGGGATTTCAAGGGCAGGCATCTGATATTGAAATCCAGGCCAAAGAAATTTTACGTATGAAAGAAACCCTTAACCAAATACTGGTAAGGCATACGGGCAAAAACTTGGACCAAATAAAACAGGATACCGATCGCGATTATTTTATGTCGGGTGAGGAAGCCAAAAAATACGGAATTGTCGATCACGTCATCGCCAGCCGTGACGACCTCGATCTTATTGATAAGTCGGAGGAATAAAATGGCCAAAAAAGACACCGAAAACGATAATCTTTTTTGCTCTTTTTGCGGTAAAAATCAGAAAGAGGTTACAAAACTCATTGCCGGTCCTGCAGTTTATATTTGCGATGAATGTATACAGCTGTGCAGTGAAATTATCGAAGAAGAAACCGAGAAGGAAGCCGGCGAATTTGACAACCTGATGCTTCCCAAAGAAATAAAGGTAAAACTTGATGAGTACGTGATAGAACAGGAGCTGGCTAAAAAAATTCTTTCTGTTGCAGTATATAACCATTACAAACGGCTTGATACGTCGGTCAATCTGGGAGATGTGGAAATTCAGAAAAGCAACATTTTGCTGATCGGTCCGACCGGTTGCGGGAAAACACTGTTGGCGCAGACCCTGGCCAGGTTTTTAAATGTACCTTTTACGATCGCCGATGCCACCAGCCTGACAGAAGCCGGTTACGTCGGCGAAGATGTTGAAAATATCATACTTTCGTTGCTCCAGAATGCCGATTATGATGTGGATAAAGCCAAACGCGGCATCGTATATATTGATGAGATTGACAAAATCGCGAGTAAATCTGACAATCCCTCCATTACCCGGGACGTATCCGGAGAAGGTGTCCAGCAGGCCTTATTGAAAATTATTGAGGGTACCACCGCCAGTGTACCCCCCAAAGGCGGCCGCAAGCATCCGCAGCAGGATTTTGTAAAGGTTGACACGTCAAACATCCTTTTTATCTGCGGTGGCACTTTCAATGGCCTTGAGAAAATTATACAGAGACGTCTCGGATCCAAACTCATGGGATTTGGCGCCAACATAACCACCCAGGAAGAGAAAAGCATCGGTGACATTCTCGAAGATGTTCAGCCGGAAGATCTTATAAAATATGGATTAATTCCTGAATTTCTTGGTCGTCTGCCGGTTATTGCCACCCTTGATGAGTTAAATGAGGGTGCTCTGGTCAGGATATTGAAGGAACCCAAGAATGCGCTTCTGCGCCAATTCCAAAAGCTATTTGAGATCGAGGGAGTCAACTTGCGATTAACGGATAGTGCCCTGGCGGCCATCGCTTCAGAGGCTTTAAAACGAAAATCCGGTGCCAGGGGTCTGCGTGCCATCCTGGAAACCTGTATGCTGCAAATTATGTATGAACTGCCGTCCATAGAAAATGTTAAAGAATGTGTCATCAGCGAGGAAGTGGTTTTCAGGCACGAAGATCCGATACTGTTATACGAACAAACGAAAAAACAAGCTTAATTTTTCGTTCAGAAAAACCAATAATATGGTCAGTCTGCCAAAAAAAATTAAGGATGATGAGACTACTATGTCAAACCAGATATTTCCACTGCTACCGTTAAGAGATATTGTCGTTTTTCCCCATATGGTTGCGCCGCTTTTTGTGGGTCGAACCAAATCCGTCAATGCGCTTTCCGACTCGATGAACAAGGATAAAGTCGTATTTCTTGCGACCCAGAAAAGTGCCAACATTGACAATCCAAAAGAAAAGGATATCAATCGTACGGGCACCGTCGGCAAACTGCTGCAGCTTTTACGGCTGCCGGATGGAACGGTCAAGGCCCTGGTCGAAGGCAAACGGCGGGGCCGCATTGTTCGTTTTATTCCGCACAAGGATTTTTTTCAGGTCGAAATTGAACCGGTGGTTGAGCCCAAGGTGCCTGATGCGGAGGCCACCGCTTTGATCAGATCTATTGTTTCCGAATTCGAAGAATATGCCAAATTGAATAAAAATATTTCCAAAGATCTCGTGAGCAGTGTTATTTCCATTTCCGATCCGTCCCAACTGGCCGATACTGTCGCGGCGCATTTTTCATTCAAAATCGAGGATAAGCAACACATTCTCGAAGAGACCAATCCGTCTGAAAGGCTATCGCTTCTGCTGGGCCTGGTAAAGATGGAAATTGAAATATTCAGGATGGACCAACGCATAAAGGGCCGGGTTAAGGATCAGATGGAGAAAACGCAAAAGAATTACTATCTCAATGAGCAGATGCGTGCCATCAAGAAGGAAATGGGTCATGATGACGATATAACGGATGACATCAATGAGCTCGAAGGAAAACTCGAAAAAAAGAAGATGTCCGAGGAGGCTACCGAAAAAGTTCAAAGTGAGCTCAAAAAGCTAAAGATGATGACGCCCATGTCGGCTGAGGCAACGGTCGTTCGCAATTATATCGATTGGATTATCAGCCTCCCCTGGTTTGAAATGAGCGATATAAACACGGATATCGACAAGGCAGAAAAAATCCTGGACGAGGATCATTACGGGCTTGAAAAGCCCAAAGAACGTATACTGGAATACCTAGCTGTACAAACCCTGGTTCAAAAGATCCGGGGGCCGATATTGTGTTTCGTCGGTCCTCCCGGTGTCGGCAAAACCTCGCTGGCTAAATCGGTGGCCCGGGCAACCGGCCGAAAATACACGCGCCTTTCTCTGGGTGGCGTGAGGGACGAAGCCGAGATTCGCGGGCACCGGCGGACTTATATTGGGGCCTTGCCCGGCAAAATAATCCAGCGGTTGAAAAAAGTGGGCGTAAATAACCCGGTATTTTGCCTTGATGAAGTCGATAAAATGAGCATGGACTTCCGGGGTGATCCGTCAGCAGCGCTCCTGGAGGTGCTTGATCCGGAACAAAACTTCAGCTTTAATGACCATTACCTGGATATCGATTATGACCTATCCGATATCCTCTTTATAACCACTGCCAACACATTGCCGGAGATTCCGCTGCCCTTGCAGGACAGAATGGAAATTATTCGTCTTCCCGGTTATACGGAGTATGAAAAATATAATATTGCCGAAGGTTTTCTGATTCCCAAACAGATCGAGGCCAACGGACTGATGGGCAAAAGCGTTAAATTTTCGCAAAACTCCGTTCACACCATTATCCAGCGCTATACTCGGGAAGCCGGTGTGCGGAACCTCGAACGTGAACTCGCATCTATTTGTCGCAAAATCGCCAAGGAAGTTCTCAAGGCAAAAGATAAAGAGCATTTCAAGGTTTCTTCAAAATCGATCGCCGTGTATCTGGGACCCCCGCGGTTCAGGCGAGGACAGATTGAGGACAAGGATCAAATCGGCCTGGTGACCGGGCTGGCCTGGACCCAGGTGGGCGGGGAATTGCTGTGCGTTGAAACCGCCATCATGCCGGGTAAAGGAAAGCTTATGGTCACTGGAAAGCTCGGCGATGTCATGCAGGAATCCGCCCAGGCAGCTGTCAGCTATGTCCGCTCCCGCGTCGACAGCTTAATGATTGACGATACATTTTACAAAAAATTTGACATCCACATTCATATACCCGAAGGTGCTATACCCAAAGACGGACCGTCAGCCGGTATTTCGATGTGCACCTCCCTGGTATCGGCCCTGACCAAGCGGCCTGTTTACCGGGATGTGGCCATGACCGGTGAGATCACGCTGCGCGGAAGAATTCTGCCGATAGGTGGATTGAAGGAAAAGATTTTGGCCGCCCACAGAGGCGGGATTAAAAAGGTCATTATCCCCAAAGAAAATGAAAAGGATCTCAAAGAAATCCCCAAAACCATAACCAAACAGATCGATATCGTAACGGCCGAACACATGGATGAGGTCCTTTCCCATGCGGTCGTCATGGGTGAAGGCGAGACTATTTTCAAGAATGTCGACGCCGCCTTTCAAATATCGTCCGAAGACCCGGTGGAGCGGCGGACACCGTTAATATAATTTCTTAAAAGCATAATATTACAAAAAAGGCCTTTCATTTCTATAAAATGAAAGGCCTTTTTTTATCTAATGGCGGGGACGAAGGGACTCGAACCCTCGACCTCCGGCGTGACAGGCCGGCGTTCTAACCAAAACTGAACTACGCCCCCGTGTTGAGTTTAGGTCGTCCCCACCTTGTTTTATAGGCGGATGGCAACCTTTGCACTGAAATTTACGATCTTCCCGCATGAAATGCGGGACGTTATAACCTGAGCGACGAGATGGTCACAATTTCAGGTTCTGCCAACCCCTCCCCTGAAAATTGGAGTGGTAGGCGGAACAGGGCTTGAACCTGTGACCTCCGGCTTGTAAGGCCGGCGCTCTCCCAACTGAGCTACCCGCCCCCAATCAAATAGATCGGGTTAACCCGAAGAGACCCGTACAGCTAACAATTTAACCAAATAATGTCAAGCATTAAATAGGCATGAGGGAAGGGGGACCCACCGTAATTTTAAGTTTAAGAATGGGATATTTAATGGACGATCCCAGGTATCTTTAACGACTACAAAAAGTAAAAAAAAAGGGGAAGTAACGAACGGTACCAAGTCAAGTTTTGAATACCTTTTTCGGCCCCTCTCCCTTCCCTTATATCTTATATTAGCTCAACCGAAGTGTGGTGATGCAGGTCTTGCTGTTATCGAATGTTTCAATCGTGCCTTTCACTTTTCGATTCAATCCCAGAATGTTCAGTTCAATCCGGCGATTTCTGGGGAGCCAGAGCTCAAAAAAACCATTCCGTAAAGTGGCAATGTTGCCGTCCACCAGGATATTTCCATTCTGGTCAGTTGCCTTCACGTAAAACTTTTTCTCGGGCAATTCCCCCTGACAGGAGGACATGTAATGAGTGGTTCAGCGATGGGTCCGATTAATGTAAGGCGCCACGGCCACGAGCATCTTCTCGTCAGGCAGCGGAATCTTTTTGACTTTTCCCTTGGCGATTTCAAATACTACCTCGCGAGAGTTAACGTAGCTCTTGATATCCTTTTGGGACCACTTCCATTCGTTTGCGATGGCCATTGCTTCAAGGGCATCCGCGTTTTTTAATCGGGCTTTAGGTGAATTCTCATCGCCCAAAAGGCCACAGGCCGGGAACAGCGATATCACCCCCAAAAAAAGAATCATAGTTAGCAGGAAAAATTTCATCGGTTTTCTCCTCAGCGATTCGATTGACGCATATGCGTGCTTATTTTTGCATCCCTTTTTATATTTTACAGCAGGCGGTATGGATAGGCCCGCTGGGTCCACTCGCTTGCCGGAAAATCAGCTTGGAGTAGTTCATAGGCTTCCTTGAGAGCCTTTGGTTCGTGGCTGTCTTTATAACGGGTGACGCCCTCCAGATAAATGGCTTCCGGAATTACAGCGCTTTTGGAGAAATCCCCTTGAAGCCTGTGAAGCGTTGATAAGGTATTGTCAAAGCGGTCATGATCAAAGTAGACTTTAGAGATACCGAGCATCACCGACGGTATAAATTCCTCGGGCGGGAAAAATCCAAGAGTTTGCTGGTGCCCGGACCCTTTATCATCCAGGATAGCCAACACCGGTGTCCATTTGACATTGAAGTTGCCGGCCAGCGGCTGTGAATCATAAGCTACCCGCAGGGGGACGACGTGATGATTGATAAACGCAATGACGCTATTTTCAGGATACGTAACTGCATCCATTTGCTGACATCCGATTCATTGCGGATTGAAAAAATCCAGCAATATGGGCTTAGCATCTGATTTCGCCCGTGCTAAGGCCGAATCCCATTCTGTTTCCCAACTGATTTTATCTGTCATGATCTTTCACCTTTCATTTTATTATAATTATCGTTTGTATCATCCAGGCCGCATCCAATGTTGCTTTATTATGATAAGCATTAAACCGGCAACGCAAAAGTTTTAGCACCGTTTTGGACCCTTTTTGTTTTTGAGACGATATTAAATTGGGGATATAACGGTGTTGACGCAGCTAAAAACTGCTGTAATACTCGATTATTAAAAGTTTGCCGGATGAGATTTATAATAAAAAGGAGGAAAGAATTATGGAGCTTAAACTCACAGATAAAGTGGCTATTATTACCGGTGCCAGCAGAGGGATAGGGGCAGCCTCGGCCAAGGCCCTTGCCTATCACGGTTCAACGGTAATTATCAATTATATCCATAGTAAAGACAAAGCGGAAGCGCTGCTCAAAGAAATCAAAACAGGCGGCGGCAAAGGAATGATTTTTCAAGCAGATGTGAGAGAGCGCGGTGCGGTGGACGCAATGGTGGACTCTGCGCTCAAAGAATTTGGAAAAATAGACATTCTTGTCAACAACGCCAATATCAATTTCCCCATAAAACCTTTTAGCGAACTTTCATGGGATGAGATAGAGGCCAAAATCATGGGCGAAATGAAGGCCCTTTATAACTGTTCCCAGGCAGTGTTGAGGGATATGACCCAGAGAAAATCGGGCAAGCTCATATTTATAAGCAGTTCTCTATCCCGTTTTCCCGGATTTGGGTTTTCGGCGCATGCCGCGGCAAAATCGGCTATGGATGGTATGGCCAAGGTGATGGCAACGGAGTTGGGGCCATACGGGATAAGCGTTAA